>JAEZBP010000128.1 GCA_023427125.1 Pseudomonadota bacterium
CACACGATGAAGCGACGTTATCTCCTGTTGGTCGCCGCCTCGCTCGCCCTGAGCGGCTCCCTCGCCTTCACGGCGGCGGGCTGCGGCGAGGACGAGCCCGCGAACACCAGCGGCGCGCAGCCCGCCGATGACGCGACGCGCGTCCACGGGCTGACCGAGGCGGAGGCGGCGCAGACCCTCGTGAAGGTCGGCGACACGAACATCACGCTCGGCGACTTCGCCAACGAGCTGGCCTCGAAGGGCTCGTTCATCCGCACCCGCTACAGCAGCCCCGAGCGGCGGCGCGAGTTCCTCGCCCAGATGATCCGCTTCGAGCTCCTCGCGCAGGAGGCCGAGCGGCGCGGCTACGACGATCTGCCGGAGGTCCAGCGCTCCGAGAAACAGATGATGATCCGGCGCTTCCTCGAGGAGCGCTTCGATCAGGGCGGCCCCGAGGAGATCCCGGACGCCGACGTGCGCGCGTACTACGAGTCGCACCGCACCGAGTTCCACACGCCCGAGCAGGTCCGCGCCAGCCACATCCAGCTGCGCGATCGGCGGACCGCGAGCCGCGTCCTCACGCAGCTCCTCGCCGCGCCCAACGATCTGCGGCTCTACCGCTCGCTCGCCGAGCAGCACAACACCGACACCGAGACGCGCGACCGCTTCGGCGACCTCCGCTTCTTCTCGCGGCCCGCCGAGCGCACCGAGGGCGAGCCGGTGATCCCCGACGCGGTGGCGGAGGCGGCGTTCGCGATCGATCGGATCGGCGCCCTGCACCCCGAGGTCGTCGAGGCGGACGGCGCGTTCCACATCGTGAAGCTCACCGGCCGGCGCGCGCCGATGCACCGCACCCTCGAGGAGGCCGACCGGCCGATCCGCAGCCGCCTGCACCGCGAGCGGCGCGAGGAGGCGATCCAGGCGCTGATCACGCGGCTGCGCGCGGAGTCCGACGTGGAGGAGCACCTCGATGTGCTCGGTGAGGTGCGCCTCGATCTGCCGGAGGGCGACTCGCCCACGGTGACGCACCCGCAGCTCGATCCCACGCAGCTCGATCCGACGCAGCGCCCGGCGGGGCCCTCGGGGCCGATCGTGCCGGCTCCACCGACGAAGGCGGGAGGCGCGCGATGAGGCTGATGATCACGGAGCGCAGCGGAGTGACGGTGGGCCACGTGATCGTCCGCGCGACGCTCGCGGCGCTCGCGATGGCGGCGACGCTCGGCGCGAGCCGGCCCGCCAGCGCCGAGGTGGTCGAGCGGGTGGTCGCCGTCGTGAACGACGAGGCGATCTTCCTCTCGGAGCTGCGCCGCCGCGCCGGCCCCTTCCTCGACCGCGCGATGTCCGCGCCCTCGCAGACCGCGCGCATGGCGGCGATCGAGGCGCTCTACGCGCAGCTGCTCGAGCGGATGGTGCAGGAGGAGCTCTTCATCCAGGCCGCCGATCGCATGCAGGTCTCGGTGACGCGCGCGGAGGTCGATCGCGCGATCGGCAACGTGCAGCGGCAGGCCGGCCTCGCCGACGCGGACTTCTGGGCGGCGGTGGAGGGCCAGGGCTTTACGCCCGAGCAGTACCGCGCCGACGTGCGCCGGCAGCTGCTCCGGCTGAAGGTGCTCAACAACTGGGCGCGCAACCGGGTGAACATCACCGAGGAGCAGGTCCGGCAGCGCTACGACATGTCGGTGGCCCGCCAGCGGCGCTCCTCGACCTACAACACCGATCAGATCTTCGTGGAGATCCCGGCGGGGGCGGGGGCGACCGAGGTGGCCGAGGCGCGCGCGCGAGCCCAGGCGATCCGCGACGCGATCGAGACGGACGAGGACTTCGACGCGGCGATGGCCGCGCACGACGGCGGCAACCTCGGCTGGCTCAGCCAGGGCGACCTGCCCCAGACGGTCGAGAACGTGGTCCTCGCGCTCGACGTCGGCGAGATCAGCCAGCCGGTGCGGGGACCCGCGGGCTTCCAGATCTTCCGGCTCCGCGAACGCGATCAGGCCGGCGCGGGGGCGCCGGTGTACGCCGACGTTCGGATGCAGATCTATCAAGAGATGATGGAGGAGGCGATGACGCACCAGGAGGAGATCTTCCTCGCGGAGCTGCGGCGCCAGGCCGTCGTCGACGTCCGACTGTAACCATGTCCGGCTGTAACGACGTGCGGCGCTAACGCCGACGAGGTGCCTCGCGATGAACCTGCCCGCCTTCACGGAGTACGCGCCCGCGACGCTGCTCCGGGCGAGGCCAGCCGGCGAGGCGCAGGCGATCATCGAGGTCGAGCCGCCGCCGGCTTTCCTCCCCGCCTACGAGCGGGCCGGGCAGTTCTGCAAGATCCGCGTGCGGAGCGCGGCGCTTGCGCCCGACGTGGCCGAGTGCGAGGGGATCTTCGCGATGCTCTCCTCGCCCGGCGAGGTGCCGGTGCGCTTCCTCGTGCGGATCGGCAACCCGGAGGGCGGCGAGGCGGCCGACTGCCTCTCGTGCCTGCCGGACGGAACACCGATCGCGATGACGCTGCCGGCCGGCGAGGGCTTCGCGCTCGAACGAGCCCGCGGCCGCGACGTCCTCTTCGTCGCCACGGGCACGGGCGTCGCGCCGGTGCGCGCGGCGATCGAGGTGGTGCTCGCGGAGCGCGAGCGCTACGGCGCGCTGCGCCTCGACCACGGCGTGCGCAGCCTCGCCCACCTGGCGATCGCGGAGGACATCGAGCGCTGGCGCGCCCGAGGGGTGCGGGTCGACGTCCACGTCTCGAGCCCGGAGGCGGGCGGCGCGCCGCGGGGAGCCACGGTGCAGAGCGCGCTCCGCGCGCGGGGCGGCTCGCTCGCCGGCGTCGCGATGGTCGCGGTCGGTCAGCCCGAGATGCTCGACGAGCTGCTCGCCGAGTTCGTGCGCCTCGGCGGCGCGCCCGAGCTCTTCCTCAAGAACGTTTGAGGGACCTCAACTCGGGGGCCTCGCGCGCGGCCTCGGACCGGCGCATCATGGACCCGTGCGCGGCCACGCGTGGGTCTCGAGCGGCGGAGCGAAGCGAGGTGACGGTCGCCCGGCACCTGCGCCGTCTGCAGGCGTCGGGATGCTGTCCCGCAGCGGAGCGACCCATGTGATCGCCCTCCTCCTCGCCGGGTGCGCGTCGAACGCGCGGCCCGCCTCGAGCGAGCATCACGCCGTGGAGGTCGCCGAGCCCGCGCCGCTGCTCGAGAGCCTGATCAGCGACGAGCCGGACGACATCGTGACCCTCCCGGGGGAGAGCGGCCCGGTCGAGCGCGTCCTCTTCGGCTGGCACGCCGGCAACTGGGGGTACCTCCGCTACTTCGGGAGCGTGATGCGGGCGGTGGTCTCGGACGCGCGCTTGCTGATCGCCGTCGAGAGCCTGAGCGAGCAGCGCGCCCTCATGGAGGCGCTCACGGAGCAGCGCGTCGATCTGAGCCGCGTCGACTTCGTGATCCACCCGCTCGACAGCATGTGGATCCGCGACTACGGCCCGGTGCTGGTGCGCACGCGGGAGGGCGGCTACCGCGTGATGGACCTGCCCTACCACGCCGATCGGGTCGGCGACGACGCCTACCCCGCGCGCTTCGCCGCGCACGAGGGCCTCCCGATCAGCCGGCCGCCGATCGCGATGGAGGGCGGGCACCTGCAGTCGGACGGAACCGGCCGCTGCGTGGTGAGCGACGACGTGATGCGGCGGGACCCCGCCTCGGCGCCGAGCGAGGAGGGGGTGCGCCGCGTGCTGCGCGCCTACTTCGGCTGCGCGTCGGTGACGATCGTGCCGCGGCTCTACGCGGAGGAGACCGGCCACGTCGACGTCTTCGCGTACATCACCGGGCCCGGCCGGGTGCTCGTCGGCACCTACCGGCGCGAGGACGACCTCGTGAACTCGCGCCGCTTGGACCGCAGCGCGGCGCTCCTCGAGGAGGCGGGCTTCGAGGTCACGCGGGTGCCGATGCCGGGCAACTCGCGGCGGCGGGTGTTCCGCACGTACACCAACGTGCTGGTGCTCGATCGCAGCGTGCTCGTCCCGGTGTTCCGCAACGATCGCGAGCACGAGCAGCGCGCGCTGCGCGCCATCGCCGCCTCGTTCCCGGGCCGGCGCCTGGTGCCGATCCGCGCGGACGGCGTGATGGGGCTCGCCGGCGCGCTGCACTGCACGGCGATCGCGATCCCCCCGCTCCAGCCTCGGTACGCGCGCGTCCCGCGGCGGCCGGCGCGGCGGCGCGGCTGATGGCCTTCGCGTTCTTGATCACGTGCGAGCACGCGAGCGCGCTCGTGCCCGAGGGGATCGAGCTCGGCCTCACGGACGCGATCCTCGCGACGCACGTCTCGACCGATCGGGGCGCGCAGCCGATCGCGCTCGAGCTCGCCGAGCAGCTCGGCGCGCCGCTCCACCTCGGCGCGCAGAGCCGGCTGGTCGTCGATCTGAACCGCCGCGAGGACAACCCCGACGTGATCGTCGAGACGACCTATGGCGTCGTCGTGCCCGGGAACGTCGGGCTCTCGCCGCTCGATCGCGAGGCTCGCATCGCGCGCTTCCATCGCCCCTACCGCGAGGCAGCGCGCGCGGACGCGCGGCGGATGGCGGCGGAGGGCGGGTGCCTCCATCTCTCGATCCACAGCTTCGATCCGAGCCTCGATCCGGTGGCGCGCGCGTTCGACGCGGGCGTGCTCTTCGATCCGTCGCGCTCGCCGGAGCGCGCGATCGCCTCGCGTCTCGCGGAGGAGCTCGGCGCCCGTGGGCTCTCGGTGCGGCTCAACGAGCCGTATCTCGGCACGCCGGAGGGGCTGACGAGCTGGCTGCGCGGGCAGCTCCCCGAGGAGCGCTACGTGGGGATCGAGATCGAGGCGTGCCAGGGGTGGATGGATCGGCCGGGGTCGCTCGCGCGCTTCGCGGCGCAGCTCGCGAGCGCGGTGCGCGCCGCCGTCTGATCGGCCCGGGGTCGGCTCGTGATAGGCTGGCCCCCTTCGGATGCTGGGGCGGACACACGAGCGGCTCTTCGCGGCGCTGATCGCAGCGTCGCTGTTCCTCGCTGGCTGCAGCCCCTGGATCTCGACCGGCAACGCCGTCTACGGGCCTTACCCGAGCGCCGGCGAGGCGGCCCTCTTCGAGCGCGTGGTCACCGCCGTGCGCGCCCGCGGCTATCGCGTGCTCGACGCGGACGCGGAGGCCGGTCACTTCGCGGTGCGCTCGCAGGCGTTCGATCCGCGCCGAGGCCACACCGTCTTTCGCTTCCGCCTCTATCGCGGAGGGTGGATCGCCGTCGAGCCCGTCGGCGGCGGGACCCGGCGCACCTTCGACGGACAGTTCCTGATGTCGCCGGCGGTCCACCACGAGTACGCGTCCCTCGTCACGAACCTGCTCTCGTCGCCGGAGGAAGAGAGACCGTGAAGGCCGCCCTCGCGCTCGCGCTCGTCGCGATGATGGGCGCCGCCACCGCGCAGGCGCAGGCCCCCGAGGCGCCGCTCGAGCGCGTCGTCGTCTACCCCATCACGCCTCCGCCGAGCGAGGCGCTCCCGCCGCCGCCCTCGCTCTCCGAGGCGGCCCCGCCGGAGAGCTACGCCGCGACCTCGCGCTGGGCCATCGCCCCGGGCGGCCCGGAGGGGATCGTCGATCCCATCCTCATCACCCACCCCGATCACGATCTGCTGATCGCCGGCACCGTCGTCCTGACCGTCTCGTACACGATCGCGTCGGTGCTCACGACGATGTTCGGGACGCTCTACGGGTGCGGCTGGTGGGGAAGCTCGTGCGAGCCCGCGCTCGGGGCGCTCGGCCTCCTGCCGATCGGGCATTTCGCGGCGGGCTTCTCGGGGACCGGCGGCGCCGCCGCCGCCTTCATCACCGGCGGCGTGTTCGCGCCCATCGAGATCGTGGGTCTCATCCTCCTGCTCGCCGGCGCGAGCCACCACCACCCGCTGCTCGTCCCCCGCCAGCGCGCCGGCGGCCTCGAGCTCGCGACGTTCTGACGGCGAGCTTCGGAGGGCGCCCGCCCGAAAATTCGCTGCGCGAGGGCCCCGCCGTCGTGGAGATCGGTGTTGAAGCGTGCGTGGGGCTCGCCGCGCTCGCGGCAAGGGTGCAGAAACGCTGCGGCACCTCCGTCGCGCTCGCGGCGAGCGTGCAGAGACGCTGCGGCACCTCTGTCGCGCTCGCGGCGAGGGTGCGGAACGTTAAAAACACGGCGCCGAGGGTTCTCCGAGCCTCCGGAGGGCGAAAAAGGGACCGGACGCCGCGCGGCGATGCCGTCTTCGGGCAGAAATGCCGGCGGCGCGCTCGCAGCGCGCTTGCGGCGATGTGGCGGAAAGCCTCGCCGGCGGCTCAGCGCACGCCGACGATGCGCGGGCGTCGCGCGGACAGCTCCTGCGCGACCGCGGGCACCACCGTCGCCACCCTCCCCGCCCAGACCCGGTTCTGCGCGAGGCAGTCGCAGAGCTCGAGGTAGACCGCGCGCGCCTGCTCGCGCAGCGCCGCCGCGTCGCCGGCGAAGGGGTCGAGGCGATCGGCGATGCGCTCCGAGAGCGTGCCGCCTCGGCGCACCTGATCGAGCAGCTCGAGGTAGCCCTGCTCGCCCTTCTTCATGCGGCGCGAGGCGCGCGTGAGCAGCTGATCGAGCACCGCGCGCACGCTCGCCTTGCCGTCGTCGCCCCGCTCGAGCGTCGTCAGGTGCGGCGCCCAGACCCTCGCCCGCGAGCCCTCGTGCACGCACGCGTGGAAGTCCTCGACCAGGAGGCGATGGTCCGGCAGCGGGAGCCGTCCGCGGATCGAGTCGGCCGCCAGGTCGTGCAGCGCGCCGCGGATGAACGCCGCGATGGCCACGTCCATCTTCACGCACTCCTGCGAGTCGACGACCCGCACCTCCATCGAGCGCCGCGAGAACTTGAAGACCGCGCCGCGCGCGTTGAGCCACTCGTGGCGCAGCACCTTCGCGTCCGGCAGCTCGTCGACCGCCGCGTACATCGGCCGCAGCACGTCGCGCCGGTAGCCGGTCAGGCTGTCGACGTACTCCGGCACGATCACGCCCTGCGTCGCCGGCAGCTTCGACTGGTGCTCGAGGATGAACGCGAGCCGGTTGTCCACCGAGCGCCGCAGGCGGCCGCCGTACATCGGCGAGCTCGCGGCGATCGCCGGCAGGTAGGGCACGAGGAGCGAGGCGGCGTTCATCATCGCCACCGCCTCGTGCTCGCGCCCGAGCGGCAGGTTCGACTGGCAGCTCTGCACGTTCGCCCACCCGTGGGTGCTCGTGTCGAAGAGCCGCGCGTAGGTGTCGTAGACCGCCCGGTTCGAGCGGGTCCAGCGCTCTGCCCACGCGGGATCGAGCCAGGGGTGCATCGACGTCGGCATCGCGCGCGCGCCCATCCGGCCGAGCTGCTCCGAGAGGCGCGCCGCGCCCTCCGCCAGCACCTCCTCGGTCTCGACCAGGCTCCTCAGCGGCACCTGCGTCTTGATCTCGATGAGGTGATCGAAGAACTCGTTCGAGAAGCCGACGACGCCGAGCTCGACCTCGCTCGTCGCCCGGCCGGCGAGCGCCGAGAGCAGCTCCTCGGCGAGGTGCACGGGCTCGAGCGCCTCGTCGACGAGCACGTACTCGATCTCGATGCCGCAGACCTCGTAGGCGCGGTAGTCACGCCGATCGAGGTCGCGCGGCATCCGCCCGATGGGGGCCCGCGCCGGATCGGGCGTCTCTGTCGTCTTGCTCACGGCCGCGCTCCTTCGTGAGGGCACGCGATCCTGCTCGATGCGCTTCAAGAACCACGCGCTGAGCTCCTCGTAGATCCGATCGCCCTCCGCCTGATCCTCGTAGTCGAGGTTGACGTCGGGGTTGTCGTTCACCTCGATGACGACGGCGCCGCTCTCGAGCTCCTTCACGTCGACGCCGTAGAGCCCGTCGCCGATCAGCCGCGCCGCGCGCGAGGCGACGCGCTTGACGCCGGCCGGCGCGCGATCGAGCGGCACGCCCTCGACGCGGCCGTCCTTGGCGGTGCCGCGCGCCGTCGAGCCGCGGATCTGCCAGTGGCCGGGCACCATCCAGTACCGGCAGGCGTAGAGCGGGCGGCCGTCGAGCACGCCGATGCGCCAGTCGAACGCGGTCGGCGTCCACGCCTGCGCGATGAGCATCGGCGAGCCCACGAGCAGCTCCGGCACGATGCGCTCCCACGCGTCGAGCGAGGCCACCTTGAAGACCGCGGTCGAGAACGAGCCGTCCGGCACCTTGAGCACGAAGGGGCTGCCGACCTCCGCCACCACGTCGTCGTAGCGGCTCGTGCGCACGACGACGCTCGTCTGCGGCGTGGGGACGCCCGCGCGGGTGAGCAGCTCCGCGAGGTAGACCTTGTTCCCGCAGCGCAGGATCGAGCGGGTGTCGTCGATCACGGGGATGCCGAGCGCCTCCGCCCGCTGCGCGAAGCGGAAGGCCGGCAGATCGGGGCCGGTCAGGCAGCGCAGGAAGAGCGCGTCGTGCTCGGAGACGCGATCGAGATCGCCGAGGCCGATGCGCGTGACGCGCAGGCCCTGGCGCCCCGCGACCCGCTCGAGGCGATCGATCGTCGCGGCGTCGGAGGGCTTGAAGGGATCGCCCGGGTCGAAGAGCACCGCGAGCGATGCGCGCGCCTCGGGGAGCTTCGGCGCCGCGCTCTTCTCGTGGGCCTTGCCGGCGCAGAGGGCCGCCACGAGCTGCTCGCGCTGCTCGGCGTCGAGCTTCTCGAGCGGCAGCGCCTCGAGGTGGAAGAGCTGAAAGGCGCCGTTGATCTTCGCGAAGCTCAGCCGGCACACCGGCACCGCGAAGCGCTGGTG
>JAEZBP010000154.1 GCA_023427125.1 Pseudomonadota bacterium
CGCCCTCGTGAATAATCCGGGCTAGCACTCCCGCCCTCCGAGCCTGCCCCACTTCGGCTCGCGCCTGCACGACTCGGGGGATTGCTGCACGACTATAGGGATCGACTGCACGACTCCGGTTCGAGCCTGCCCGAGCTCCGAAGACGGTTGCCCAACTTCGTCTCGCGCTTGCCCGGCCTCGCTTCGCGGCTGCCCGACCGTCAGCATACCGCTCGAGTAGAATTATCCGTTGCCCAACTTGGGCTCGGGCCTGCCCAGGTGCGAAAAACGCTTGCCCGACTTCGCTTTTCGCTTGCCCGACTTCGCTTTTCGCTTGCGCGCCTTCGCTTTTCGCTTGCGCGCCTTCGCCTCGCGCTTGCCCAAGCTCGGCAAACGCCTGCCCGACTCCGTCTCATGGCTGCCCGCTCGCGAGCAGCGGCCTTCGTCTTCGCGCCGGCTCCGCCCCGGGGCTGATCCCTCACTGCGATCGCGCCGGGCGCTCGAGCCACGAGTCCTCCCGATGGAGGCGGGCACTCCGAAGCGTCCAGCGCTCGGTCGTCGTGCCGGCCGCGAGGCGCGCGTCGTGAGTGACGAGGACGAGCGCTCCCGGATACTGCGCGAGCGCGGCCTCGAGGCGCTCGATCGAGGGCACGTCGAGGTGGTTCGTCGGCTCGTCCAGCATCACGCACCACGCTTGCTTCGCGAGCGCCTCGGCGAGCAGGAGCTTCTTGGCTTCACCCGGCGAGGGATCCTGCGAGGCGAGCAGGCGATCCGGCGCGACGCCGAGCGCCGCGACGAGCGAGAGCGCGCGCCCGCGCTCTTCCGGTGCGAGGGCGCGCAAGCGGACCAGCGACTCGCGGCGCGCCTCCGAAGAGAGCTCCTGCGGCAAGAACAAGAGTCGCTCGCGCGGGAGCGTCCAGCGATCGAAGAGCGCCTCGAGCAGCGTGGTCTTGCCCGCGCCGTTCGCGCCGGACACGTGCACGCGGGTGCCGCGATCGATCGCGAGCGTGGTCGGCTGGAGGAGGACGCGATCACCCGCCGAGAGCTCGGGCAGCACCGCGTCGAGCAACCGCGCGCGCGGCGCCGCCGCGAAGGCGACGGAGAGCCGGCTCCCGAGCGGCTTCTCGGCGAACGTCTCTAGGAGCTGATCGAGCGAGCGCTCGGCGCGGGCGCGCATCCGTGCCACCGACCGCGAGTGCGCCGCCTCCCCCATCGCGGCCTTGCCTTTCGAGAGCGCGCCGCGCGCGTCGTTGTCCTTCGCGCTCTTCATCCGCGCCTTGGCCGAGCGCTGCGCGGTGGCGTCGCGCTCTCGCGTCCGGCGCGCGTCGAGCTCGCGCTTCACCCGAGCGACCTCCTTCTTCTGCTCGCGCCGCGCGTCTCGGCGCGCGTCTCGCGCCGCGTCCATCTGCGCGCGAGCGTCCGAGTAGGTGCCGGCGTAGCTCGCGACGAGGCCGCCCTCGACCCAGAGCGTGCGCGTGACGAGCCGATCGAGGAACGCGCGGTCGTGCGCGACGACCAGGCCGACGCCGCGATAGCCGCGCATCGCGGCGGCGAGCAGGCCGATCGCCTCAGCGTCGAGGTGGTTCGTGGGCTCGTCGAGCAAGAGCACATCCGGATCCTTCTCGAGCGCGGCGGTCACGCGCCAGCGCTGCTGCTCGCCGGGTGAGAGTGTCTCCCACCGGCCGAGGTCTTCCGGCGCGAGCCCGAGCCGCGCGCGCAGCCGCGGCGCCTCGCCGTCCCAGCGCCCGGCGAACGCGGCGAGCTCGGCGGTCACGCCATCGGGCGCTTGCCGGCAGAACGCCACCGCGCCCTCGGCTGGCTCGCGCACCACGCGCCCGGCGAGCGGCGCGAGCTCGCCGGCGATCAAGCGCAGGAGCGTGGTCTTGCCCGCCCCGTTCGGGCCGGCGAGGGCCGTCCAGCCGGGGGTCAGATCGAGATCGAGATCGGTGAAGAGCGGGGACGCGCCGGCGTGGCCGAACGCGAGACGGACGAGTCGGAGACGAGACACGAGGCACCTTGGAACGCTGGAGGAACGGCATGCGACGACGCACGCCCTTGGTCAGGGCGTGGGAGATCGCGCTCGGGGCTCAGCGTTCGGTGGTCATGCGCGACGCCTGGGTAGGCGTCCCGAGTAACCTGTTTCGACCGTGCGCAGGCGTCAAGCGCCGGCGGCTCGGCTCGGGACGGCGTGAGAGGGCCCGCTTGTGCAGCGCGTCGAGCGCCAGGAGCGCAGCGGCGGCGGAGAGCCCCATCAGCCACCCCATCAGCGGCGGCCACGTGCCGCCCAGCAGCTCGGCGACGCCAGGGACGCCGACGAAGACGAGCAGCAGGGCGAGCTCCGCACCCACCGCCGCGATCAGGAGCGGATTGGTCGCGGGCGCAAGGCGCCAGGCGGGCCTCGAGGCGCTCCGACACGCGAACGCGTTGGCCATCTGGCAGAGCGCGATCGACCTTCTCCGAGGGGATCCCGTAGGTCGGCGGCTTCTGCCAGATCTCGACGTTCGACTGGTGGCGCGCGAGCGCCGTGCCCATCGAGTACTGATTGTTCTCGCACAGGAAGAGCACCGGCAGGCGCCAGAGCGCCGCGAGGTTGAGCGACTCGTGGAACGCGCCCTCGTCGGCCGCGCCGTCGCCGAAGAAGCACGCGGTCACGCGGCGGCGCGCCTGCAGCTTGTCGGCGAGCGCGATACCCACGGCGACGGGGAGCCCGGCGCCGACGATCGCGTGGCCACCATAGAAGCAGCGCTCGGTGCAGAAGAAGTGCATGGAGCCGCCGCGCCCGCGCGAGCAGCCGGTCGACTTGCCGAGCATCTCGCCGAGGATCGCGGCCATCGCGAGCCCGCGCAGCAGGCCGTGGCCGTGCTCGCGGTAGGTCGCGACGATCGCGTCGTCGTCCGCGAGCGCTTCGATCGCGCCGACCGCGACCGCCTCCTCACCGACGTAGAGGTGGAGGAAGCCGCTGATCTTGCCCTGCGTATAGAGCTCGGCCGACTTCTCCTCGAGGCGCCGGATGCGGAGCATCTGCCGGAGCAGGTGCACGAAGTGCTCTCGGGAGGCCGCGCTCACGCCTCGCTCCCCTCGAGGGTCGAGGTGTCGCCCTCGGGCAGGCCGAGCTCCCGCGCTTTGAGCAGGCGCCGCATGATCTTGCCGCTCCGCGTCTTGGGCAGCGTCGCGAGGATCGCGATCTCCCGCGGCGCCACCGCGGGCCCGAGCCGGACCCGCGCGTGCGCGAGGATCGAGCGCACGAGCTCCGGCGACTCGACGTGCCCATCGCGCAGCGAGACGAACGCCTTCACGATCGCGCCGGCGACCGGATCGGGCTTGCCGATCACGCCCGCCTCGGCGACCGCCTCGTGCTCCATCAGCGCGCTCTCGACCTCGAAGGGCCCGATCAAGTGGCCCGCGCTCTTGATCACGTCGTCGGCCCGGCCGACGAACCAGAAGTAGCCGTCGGCGTCCTTCGACGCGAGATCGCCGCTCAAGTACCAGCCGTCGGCGAAGCACTTCGCGTAGCGCTCGGGCGCGTCGAGGTATGCGCGCATCATCGAGGGCCACCCGGGCCGCAGCGCGAGCTCGCCTTCCACGCCGGGCTCCTCGACGACCCGCAGGCTTCCGTCGTCGTCGCGCCGCACGATCGCCGACTCCACGCCGGGCAGCGGCCTGCCCATCGATCCCGGCTTGACCGGCATCGACGCGTAGTTCGCGACCATGATCCCGCCGGTCTCGGTCTGCCACCAGTTGTCGTGGAAGGGGTGGCCGAAGACCTCGCGCCCCCACACCACCGCCTCCGGGTTGAGCGGCTCCCCGACGCTCGCCATGAACCGAAGGCACGAGAGGTCACGGCGCAGGGCCGGCTCGGCGCCCGCCTTCATCAGCATGCGGATCGCGGTCGGCGCGGTGTACCAGACGCTCACGCGCTCGCGGGCCAGCACGTCGTACCACCGCTCGACGTCCATCTCGGCCTCGTCGACGACCGCCGTCACGCCGTGGGTGAGCGGCGCGAGGATCCCGTACGAGGTGCCGGTGACCCAGCCCGGATCGGCGGTGCACCAGAAGACGTCGTCGTCGTGCAGATCGAGCGCGACGCGCCCGGTGTGGTGGTGCATCACCACCGCCGCGTGCACGTGCACCGCGCCCTTGGGCGCGCCCGTCGTCCCGCTGGTGAAGTGGAGCAGCGCCGGATCCTCGGGATCGGTCGCCGGGATGACGTGCTCTTTGGCCTGCCGATCGACGAGCGCGCGGTAGTCGTGGCAGCCGCTCGCGGCGCTCGGGCCGCGCGTGTCGCCGAGGACGATCACGTGCTCGAGCGAGCTCACGCCTGCGCGCAGCTGCGCGATCTTGCGGCGGTAGAGCCTCTCGCTGGTGAAGAGGACCTTCGCACGGCCGAGGGCGAGGCGCGACGCGATGGGCTCGGGGCCGAACGCCGAGAAGAGCGGGCAGAAGATCGCCTTCACGCGCAGAGCGCCGAGCGCGACGGCGTAGAGCTCGGGGACCCGCGCGCTGAGCGCGAACACCGTGTCGCCGGGTCGCACACCGAGCTCGATGAGCGCGTTCGCCACCTGCGCGGCTCGCTTCGCGAGGTCTCGGTACGTGACGTCTTCTCGCGCGCCGGCCATGCCGATACACCGCAGCGCGACGCGCCCGGCGCGAGCCCCGCGCGCGTGACGATCGACGGCCTCATGGGCGATGTTGAGCCCGCGCCCTTCCGGCAGCCCGTCGAGCCGCGCCCGCGCGTCCTCCCACGAGAACGCGGCGCACGCCGCCTCGTAGTCCGGCATGTTCGGCGCAACGCGCGTCGCGCGAGGCATGATGACGGTCTCGCGATCCATCCTGTATTCGCGACGTGCGCACCTCGGGACGCTCGGCAACGTGTCCGCCATCACGGCCTGGCGCGTGATCCCGGCGTGACTAGGCGCGTCGATCGTGGCGATCGACCCCTCCATGCTCGACGCCGTGCCGCTCTTCGCGGGCGTCGCCGAGCCCTCCCGCGGGCGGCTGGCGAGCGCCGCCGAGCTCGTCCACGCGCGCGGCGGGAGCGTGCTCTTCGAAGAAGGTGAGCCCGCCGAAGACGTCTACTTCCTCCTCGAAGGACGCGTCGCGCTGAGCCTGCGCCTGCCCGGACGATCGGCGATGACCGTGCTCTCCCTGCGCCCGGGCGATCTCACGGGGTGGTCGGGGATCCTCGGCGGCCCTCGCGTGGCCACCGCGCGGGCCGTCGAGGACGCGCGGCTGCTCCGGATCTCCGGCCGTGACCTCGCGGAGATCTGCGAGAAGGACCACGAGCTCGGGTATCGCGTGATGGGCAAGCTCGCCGCCGAGCTCGCGCGCCGCCTCCACGACGCGCGCCTGCAGCTCCTCGACGTGTACGGAGAGCCGGGTGCCTGAGCCCGATCGCGCCGGCGCAGCGCGCGCCATCCCGCGCGCGGAGATCGGCGCGCTCTTCGCCGCCCTGCACGCGGAGGGCCTCGGCATCGTGGGTCCCACCGTGCGCGACGGCGCGATCATGCTCGAGCCGATCGACACGCCCGACCAGCTCCCGATCGGGTGGAGCGACGAGCAGGCGCCGGCCAAGTACCGGTTGGTCCATCGAGACGAGGAGACGCTCTTCGACTACGTGAACGGGCCGAGCTCCTGGAAGCAGGTGCTCTTCCCCGCGCGCGAGCCGCTCTACACGGTGCGCCGGCGCCCCGACGGCCGCCTCGGCTTCACCCCGGCGGTGCCCGACGCGCCGGAGCGCGCCTTCCTCGGCGTGCGCGCTTGCGATCTCGCGGCCATTCACGTGCACGACCGGACGCTCCTCGAGAACGCCTACGCCGACTCGCGCTACGCCGCGCGACGCGCGCGCGTCTTCGTCATCGCCGTCACCTGCCTGCGCGCCGGCCCGCTCTGCTTCTGCGCATCGATGGAGACCGGCCCGCGCGTCGGCGAGGGCGCCGACCTCGTGCTCACCGAGCTCGGCGACACGCTGCTGGTCGAAGCGGGGAGCGAGCGCGGCGAGCGCCTCGCGGCGAGCCTGAGCTCGCGCCCGGCGACCGACGACGAGCTCGCCGCACGCGACGCCGGCCTCGCACGGGCGACGCGCGAGATGGGGCGCTCGATGGACACCGAGCGCCTCCCGGAGATCCTCTTCGGCAACCTCGACCATCCCCGCTGGGACGACGTGGCGGCGCGCTGCCTCTCGTGCGGCAACTGCACGCAGGTGTGCCCGACCTGCTTCTGCGCCGGCGTCGAGGAGCGCTCCGATCTCGACGGCGCCGAGAGCGAGCGCGCTCGGATCTGGGAGTCGTGCTTCACCCAGGAGCACGGGATGATCCATGGCCTCGATCCACGCCCGACCATCCTCGATCGCTACCGTCAATGGCTCACCCACAAGGTCGGCTCGTGGGTCTCGCAGACCGGCGTCTCGGGCTGCGTCGGCTGCGGGCGCTGCATCGCGTGGTGTCCGGTCGGGATCGATCTGACGGAGGAGGTCGCCGCCATCCGAGCGAGCGCCGCGCCCGAGGTGACGATGCCGAGGGCGCCGCCGCTCCGTCGTGATGCCGCCCCGATGGAAGACCTCGTCCCGCGCGAGGCGGAGGTCGTGCGCGTCCACCGCGAGACGGATGACGTGGTGACGCTGAGCCTCCGCGTGGAGCGCCCGACCTCGTGGGGGCCGGGCCAGTTCCAGATGCTCTCGCTCCCGGCGATCGGCGAGGCGGCGATCTCGATCGCCGGAGGCGACGCGGAGACGCTCGAGCACACCATCCGCGGCGTCGGCGAGGTGAGCCGCGCGCTCGTGGCGCTCACGCCCGGCGCGCGGGTAGGGGTGCGGGGGCCCTACGGAAGAGGCTGGCCGCTCGCGGAGAGCCGAGGTCGGGCCGTCACGGTGATCGCGGGCGGCGTGGGCCTCGCGCCGCTGCGCGCCGGCATCGTCGCGATGCTGGCGGAGCCGGAGGCGTACCCCGAGGTGCGCGTCATCTACGGTGCGCGCACGCCGGCCGATCGGCTCTACGCGGAGGAGCTCGACACGTGGAGCCGAGGCGCGAGCGTCGAGGTCACGGTCGATCGCGCCGCGCCGAGCTGGAAGGGCCACGTCGGCGTGGTGACCGGGCTCCTTCGCGGGCTCGAGCATGGGGAGGATGGCGTCTACTTTCTTTGCGGTCCCGAGATCATGATGCGCTTCACCATCGAGGCGCTCTCGAGGGCGGGCGTGGCGCCGGCGCGCATTCATCTCTCGATGGAGCGCAACATGAAGTGCGCCGCCGGCTTCTGCGGGCGCTGCCAGTACGGTCCCTACTTCGTGTGCAAGGACGGTCCCGTCTTCCGCTGGGACGAGGCTCGCCTGCTCTTCGGTCGCGATGGCTTCTGAGCACAGCTGCCTCCCGCGCCTCGGCGTGTTCAAGCTAGCCTCGTGCGACGGCTGCCAGCTGACCCTGCTCGACTGCGAGGACGAGCTGCTCGCGCTCGCCGAGCGCGTCGAGATCGTGCACTTCGTCGAGGCCAGCTCACGCCTCGCGCCCGAGGGGCCCTTCGACTTGGTCTTGATCGAGGGCTCGGTGAGCACGCCCGAGCAGCTCGAGCGCGTGAAGCAGGTCCGCGCCGCGACCAAGCGCCTCGTCACCATCGGCGCGTGCGCGACCGCCGGCGGCGTCCAAGCGCTCCGCAACGGGCGCGACACGAGCGCGTTCCTGCGCGTCGTCTATGCGCGCCCCGAGTACATCGACACCCTCGCGACGTCGACGGCCGTGTCCGCGCACGTGAAGGTCGACTTCGAGCTCCAGGGCTGTCCGATCACGAAGGCGCAGCTGCTCGAGGTGGTCACCGCGTTCCTCGTCGGTCGCAAGCCGGGCATCTCGAACGAGAGCGTCTGCATGGAGTGCAAGCGGAGAGGCCTCGTGTGCGTGCTGGTGGCGCGCGACGAGCCCTGCCTCGGCCCCGTGACCCACGCCGGCTGCGGCGCCCTCTGCCCCGGCTACTCCCGCGCCTGCTACGGCTGCTTCGGCCCCAAGGAGAGCCCGAACACCGCGTCGCTCGCGGCGCGCTTCGCGGGTGACGGCATGGCCAAGGCCGACCTCGTGCGACGCTTCCGCGGCATCTACAACCAGGCGACGGCCTTCCGAGACGAGGCGGATCGTCATGAGTGACGAGGAGCGCGTCTATCGGGTCGAGGTCGTCGCGCGGGTGGAGGGCGAGGGGCGCTTCGAGGTGCGGCTGCGCGACGGTGAGGTCGTGCACGCGCGCCTCTCGATCTTCGAGGCACCTCGCTTCTTCGAGGCGTTCCTCCGGGGGCGATCGATCTTCGAGGTGCCGGACATCGTCGCGCGGATCTGCGGGATCTGCCCGGTCGCCTACCAGATGAGCGGCGCGCGCGCGATCGAGCGCGCCCTCGGCGTCGAGCCCGACGAGCGGATCCGGATCCTGCGGCGCATCCTCTACTGCGGAGAGTGGATCGAGAGCCACGCGCTCCATGTTTTCCTCCTGCACGCGCCGGACTTCCTGGGCTACGCGAGCGCCGTCGAGATGGCCGCGCAGCACCGCGGCCTCGTCGAAGACGGCCTCGCGATCAAGAAAGCCGGCAACGCGATCGTCGCGCTGCTCGGCGGCAGAGCGATCCACCCGGTCTCGGCGTGCATCGGCGGCTTTACGCGTGCGCCGGCGACCGCCGAGCTACGCGCGCTCGTTCCGATGCTCGACGACGCGCTCGAGCGGGCGAGCCGCGCGGTGCGCTGGGCGGCGTCGCTGCCCTGTCCACCCGTGAGCTCCCCGCCCTACGTCTTCGTCGCGCTCGATTCGGACGAGTACCCGCTCGAGCAGGGCGGCGGCGTGCTCGTGTCTCCGCGCGGCGGCGGGCCAGTCGAGCGGGTCCCCTTCGACGACTGGGACGAAGCCTTCGTCGAGACGCAGGTGCCGTGCTCGAACGCGCTCCAGTGCCATTTGAAGGACGGTACGCCGTACCTGTGTGGGCCGATGGCGCGGCTGCATCATCACTTCGAGAAGCTGCATCCGACGGCCGGCGCGCTCGCACGCGAGGTGGGCCTCCCGGCCACGCTCGACAACCCGCACCGATCGATCGTGGTGCGCGCGATCGAGATCGTGCACGCGCTGGCGGAGGCGATCGATCGCATCGCGGCCTACGCTCGGCCCGAGCCGGCCGCGTCCGAGGTGAAGCTCCTCGCGGGCGAGGGCGCGGCGGCGACCGAGGCGCCGCGCGGCTTGCTCTGGCATCGCTATCGCTTCGACGCCGAGGGGCAGATCGAGGACGCGCGGATCGTGCCGCCCACCTCGCAGAACCAGGCGCGGATCGAGGCGGACCTGATCGCGATGGCGGCCGAGCTCGTCCGGATGGATCACGACGCCGCGACCCGACTCTGCGAGGCGCTCATCCGCGCGTACGACCCCTGCATCTCGTGCGCGACCCACTTCCTGCGTCTCTCGATCGAAGACGAGGGCCCATCATGAAGCAGGTGCGGGTCATCGCGCTCGGCAGCGAGGACGCGAGCGACGACGGGGCCGCGATCGCGGCGGTGCGACGGCTCCGCGCCGATCCGAGCACCGAGATCGTGATCGCGGGGCGGCCCGGCGTCGGTCTCCTCGACCTGCTCGATCCCGCTGTTCCGACCGTCCTCACCGATGTCGTCGCGGGAGCCGGGGAGGCCGGGTACATCCACGAGGTGCCGCTCGCGGCGCTGCTCGAGCGAGCGCTCGCGCTCGATCCGGTGTCGTCGCACGGGCTCGGCCCCGCGGAGGCGCTGCGGCTGGGTCGTGCGCTCGGTCGCGCGCTGCCGCCGGGGATCTTCGTCGGGATCGCGGGAGCGCGCTTCGAGCCGGGGCACACCCGATCGAAGGAGGTCGAGCGCGCGATCGACGACGCGGTCGACGCGATCGCGGCGGCGATCGACGCGCTGCGCGCGTGAGGGAGGGTGGCATGCACGAGCACGGCATCGTCGATCGACTCTTGGCCCGCGCGCTCGAGGAGGCCGCGTTGCGTGGCGGCGCGCTGCGGGGGCTCCGCGTGAGGCTCGGGGCGCTCGCGGCGTCGACGCCGGAGCGACTGCGCGCGGACCTCGAGCACGTGCTCACGCATCACCCGGGGCTCGCCGTCGCGCTCGAGATCGAGGAGGCGCCCGAGCACCCGGCGGGCGTCGAGCTCATCGGCGTCGACCTCGCCGTCCGGTCGGAGGGCGGAAGCGGATGCGGATGATCGCCCGGCACGTGTGTCGCGTCTTCGGCGTCGTGCAGGGCGTCGGCTTTCGCCCCTTCGTGGCGCGGCTCGCGTCGGAGCTCGCGCTCGCAGGGTGGGTACGCAACGAGGGCCGCTTCGTTCGGATCGAGCTCGAGGGGGACGTCGCGGCGCTGGCGCGCTTCGCCGAACGGCTGATCGCCGAGGCGCCGCCTCCCGCTCACGTGGTGCGCGTCGCGTGGCGGGTGGCAGCCATCCGAGGAGCGCGGGCGTTCACCATCGAGCCGAGCGCCCAGCGAGAGGGCGTCGCGCTCACCATCCCGCCCGATCTGGCGCCGTGCGAAGCATGCGTCGCCGACATCGGCGATCCTGGCTCGCGGCGACAGGGCTACGCCTTCACGAGCTGCGCGCGCTGCGGTCCGCGCTTCTCGATCGTGCGCGCGCTCCCTTACGACAGGGCGTCCACGTCGATGGCGGGCTTCGCGCTGTGCGCCGCGTGCCGGAGAGAGCACGACGATCTCCGCGATCGCCGACACCACGCGCAGCCGATCGCGTGCCCGGCCTGCGGTCCCACGCTGCGCGCGAGCGCCGTCGATGGC
>JAEZBP010000189.1 GCA_023427125.1 Pseudomonadota bacterium
GAGCTCCGCCTTCCCGCCTTCCCGCCTCCCCGCTAAGAATCCGAGCGCGCGTCGATCCCGCTCCCTTCGGGGCCTCTCGGGGAGGAGCGAGCCCGGGACGGAACGCGATGATCTACCTCTCCATCGACATCGAGGCCTCGGGCCCCTTCCCCGGCCTCCACTCGTTGTGCAGCGTCGGCGCCGCGCCGGTGGTGAGGCGCGAGGGCACGTGGGCCGTCGATCGCGCGCGCACGTTCTACGTCGAGCTCGCGCCGCTCGAGGGCGCCGCCGATCTCCCCGAGGCGATGGCGGTGCACGGGCTGACCCGCGCGCACCTCGAGGCGAAGGGGCTCGCCCCCGCCGAGGCGATGCGAGAGCTCGCCGGCTACCTCGCGGCGCTCGGCGCCTTCAAGTCGGCGTCGTGGCCGGCGAGCTTCGACCACGCGTACGTCGGCTGGTACCTGCAGCGCTTCCTCGGCGCCAACCCCCTCGGCCACTCCGGCTTCGACATCGCGAGCTACGCGATGGGCCTCTTCCGGGCGACGGGCCGCAACGCCACGTTCCGCGCGATGAGCGCCGCCGGCTACCGGCCCCCTCACAACCCGACGCCGCACCACGCCCTCGGCGACGCCATCGAGCAGGGCGAGACCCTCGCCTGGCTGCTTAATTACGCCGAGCGCTGAGCTTGCCGGCCCGGACCGCCTCCTCTATGGTTCGCGCCCCCTTCTCTCTCGGAGGGGGTCATACGCGACCCCACGGGCGCAGGACGTTCGCATGTTCGAGAACCTCGGCCAGCGCATCAAGACCTTCTTCCTCATCCTGATCATCGCGCTCCTGACGGTGATCATGGGCGTCGTCGGCTTTGGCGCGCCAGGCTCGGAGGGCTGCGCGGCCTCGGGCCCCGGCTACGCCGCGACGGTCTACGGAGAGACGATCACCGCGGGCGACTTCAACGCCGCCTACCGCGCCGCCGGCTTCGAGGATCGCCCCGTGGAGGCGCAGGAGGCGTCGAACTATCGCCGGCTGCTCCTCGACGGCCTGATCGAGCGCGAGCTCCTCGTCCACGAGGCGAAGAGGCTCGGCTACACGGTCGAGAGCGAGGAGATCATGCGCCGCGTCGCCAAGGAGGAGCTGATCCTCTTGAGCGGCCCGGTCGACGCGCCGCCGGGCTTCCCGTCGGGCGCGCTGCCCTACAGCTTCCGCGATCGGGACGACAACTTCTCCACCGATCGGCTGCGCCGCTTCATCCAGAACTATCTGCGCCGCAGCATCGCCGAGTTCGCCGAGTGGCAGGGCCGCGAGACGCTCGCCCAGCGCGTGCGCGACACGGTGACGGCGCCGGTGACCGTCAGCCCGCGCGAGGTGTGGGACGGCTACGTCAACGAGACCGAGCGCGCGACGATCTCGTACGTTCGCTTCGGCCCGGCCGACTACCGCGCCCAGGTCGAGCTGACGCCCGAGGCGGTGACCGAGTGGATGGCCGCGCACGAGGAGGAGGTCAACGCCGAGTACGAGCGCCAGGGCCACCGCTACCGCAACCTCGAGGAGCAGGTCCGGGCGCGGCACATCCTGCTTCGCGCCGCGCAGGACGCGCCGGAGGCCGAGCGGACCGCCAAGCGCGCGGAGGCCGAGGCGCTCTTGGCGCGCGCGCAGGCCGGTGAAGACTTCGCGGCGCTCGCCCGTGAGCACAGCGACGACGGCAGCGCGCAGAACGGCGGCGACCTCGGCTGGTTCCAGCGCGGCCGGATGGTCCCGCCCTTCGAGCAGGCCGCGTTCTCGCACGAGGAGCCGGCGGTCCACGGCTCGGTCGTGGAGAGCCAGTTCGGCTTCCACGTCATCGAGGTGCTCGGCCGTCGCGAGGGCAACGTGCCGGAGGCCGAGGCCAAGCGGGAGATCGCCGAGGGCCTCTACCGCACCGCGCGCGCGGTGGAGCTCGCCGAGGCCGAGGCGACCCGCGCGCTCGCGTACCTGCGCGAGGGGCACACGACCGACGAGCTGAACGATCAGCTGCGGAACAACTGGCAGACGCCCGCCGCGCCCACCCTCGAGGGCGAGGAGCCGGCCGAGGAGCCCGCCGCGCCGGCTCGCCCGGACGCGCCGCAGGTGAACACCACCTCGTTCGGCCGCGCCGATCACGCGCTCCCCGGCGTCGACAGCAGCGACCTGACGAGCGACGTCTTCGAGATGACGCTCGAGGAGCCGCTGCCCGCCGCGCCGCTCCGGCTCGGTGAGAACTGGGTGGTCTACCGGCTCGACGATCTGACGCTCGCGACCGAGGAGGGCCTGACCGCCGAGGTGCGGGAGCGGGTCGAGGGTCGCCTGCTCGGCGCGAAGCGCCGCGAGGTCATCAGCGCGTACATCGGGCGGCTCCGCGCGCAGGCCACGGCCGACGGCGCGATCCGCGAGAACGCCGAGATCCTCGCGTACCCGACGGCCGAGGGCGCCACGGGCGAGGGCGCGCGCGAAGAGAGCGCCTCTTCGGAGTGATCGCCTCTTCGGAGGAGCGACCCATGTGATCGAGGGCCAAGAGCCCGACCATGGACGGGCGGAGCCGTCGGTGTCATCTCCAGGTGCACCGATGCAGCTCACGTTCGACTTCGGGAGGAGGCCGCGGGCCCCGCGGCGCTCGCTCCCCGCGCCCGTGGTGCTGCCCGTCCCCCGCGATCCGAAGGCCGCGCTCGAGGTTCGGATCGCGGCCGCGCTCGCGGTGCCGATCACGCTGATCGTCACCGACAACCGGCGCACGATGATCTCGACCCGCCGGCGCGACAAGCGCCTCGAGGTCCGCCTGCACCACATGTTCCTCGACGCGCCGAGCGGCGTGACCGAGGAGCTCCTCTGCTACCTGGCGGAGGGCGACGCGCGCTCCTCGCGAGCGCTCGGCCGCTTCATCGAGGACAACCGCCACCGGGTGGAGAAGAAGCGGCGCCGCATCCTCCTGCGCACGCGCGGCGAGCGGCACGACCTCCGAGAGATCTTCGAGTCGGTCGTGGCCACGTACTTCCCGGGCGGCGTGGGCGGAGCCCGCATCACCTGGGGAAAGAACGCGCCCGCGCGCCGGGGCCGGCAGAGCATCCGGCTCGGCACGTACACGCACGACCTCGAGCTCGTTCGCATCCACCCCGCGCTCGACCGCGAGTCGGTGCCGCGCTTCTTCGTGGAGTTCGTGGTCTTCCACGAGCTCCTCCACCACGTCGTCCCGGCGCGCCGCAGGGGCCGCCGCATCGACTACCACCCGCCCGAGTTCCGCGAGCGCGAGCGCACCCACCCCGACTACGCGCGCGCCCTCCGCTGGGAAGCGGAGAACCTCGAAGCCCTGCTGCGCTGACGTTGGCTGGCGCGCGCTTCGCGAGCGCGCGGGCCGAGCTGCGCGTCCCTTCCGTCCCGTTGGCGCTTCCCGTCCCCGTGTCCGGCCGAGGGTGAACGCTCCGCTCGGCGTTCCACGTTGCCTGGCGCGCGCTTCGCGCGCGCGCGCCAGCAACACACCCAGCC
>JAEZBP010000296.1 GCA_023427125.1 Pseudomonadota bacterium
TCCGACGCCCAAGGCGCCGTCGGAGGCGCCGAAGGCGCATCCGACGGAGCGCCTTGGGCGGAGCAGGCGCCGCGTCGAGCAGGCCCGACCGGCCGACCCGCATCCGCGGCAGCCCAATCGATGCGGACGGAGCCGGAGGCCGAGCCGAAGGCGAGGCCCCGGCCCCGCCAGTCAAGAGCTCGAAGCCCGCCAAGAGCTCGAAGCCCGCCAAGAGCTCGAAGCCCGCCAAGAAAAAAACCCTACCCGAGAGCCTCGTGCAGAGCGCCCGCCAGAGTACGCACCCCGACCACCGACACCCCGCCGAGCTCCTCCCGAGTGAGCCGCTCCACATTCCCCTCCGGCATGATCACCCGCGTGAACCCCAGCTTCCTCGCCTCGAGAAGCCGCCCCGCCGCCCGCGGAACCGCCCGCACCTCCCCCGCGAGCCCCACCTCCCCGAACACCGCCAGATCCCCCGGCACCGCCCGCTCGCGCAGCGAAGACACCACCGCCACCGCCAGCGCCACATCCAGCGCCCGCTCGTCCACCCGCGCGCCCCCCGCCACGCTCGCGAACACGTCCTGATCCAGCACGTGCACGTCCGCCTTGCGATCGAGCACCGCCAGCAAGATCGCCAGCCGACTCCCGTCGATCCCCGACGCCACCCGCCGCGCCGACCCGTACACCGCCGGCGCCACCAGCGCCTGCACCTCCACCAAGAGCGGCCGCGACCCCTCCGCCGTCGGCAAGACCACCGAGCCCGCCGCGTGCGCCGGGCGCTCCGCCAAAAAAAGCGCGCTCGGATCCGCCACCTCGCGCAGCCCCTCCTGCACCATCTCGAACACGCCGAGCTCGTGCGCCGGCCCGAAGCGGTTCTTCGTCGCGCGCACCATCCGGAACGCGCCCGACGCGTCGCCCTCGAACGCCAGCACCGTGTCGACCAGGTGCTCGAGCACCTTCGGGCCCGCGAGCATCCCCTCCTTCGTCACGTGCCCGATCAGGAAGAGCGTCGTCCCCTCGCGCTTGGCGATCTCGATGAGCCGCGCGGCCACCTCGCGGATCTGGGAGACGCTGCCGGGCGCCGACTCGAGCGCGCTGCTGCGCAGCGTCTGGACGCTGTCGATTACGACCTGCGCCGGCCGCTCGCGCGCCATCGTCTCCTCGACCTCCTCGAGCTCCGTCGTCGCCTGCACGAGCACGTGCTCCATGCCGCGAAGGCCGAGCCGGCCCGCGCGCAGCGCGACCTGCGAGGCCGACTCCTCGCCGCTGACGTAGAGCCCGCGCGCCTCGCGCGAGCCGAGCCCGGCGAGCGCCTGCATCAGCAAGGTCGACTTGCCGATGCCCGGATCGCCGCCGAGCAAGATCACGCCGCCGGCGACGACGCCGCCGCCGAGCGCCCGATCGAGCTCGCCGATGCCGGTGCTGCGCCGCGACGCGCCCTCCGGCGGCACCTCGGTCAGCGGCGTCGCCGGCGAGGCGCTCACCAGAGACCGGCTCGCGCGCGCGCTGACGCCCTTGGGCGCCGGCTTGACCCGCTCCTCGTTGAGCGAGCTCCACGCCCCGCAGCCCGGGCACTTTCCCAGCCAGCGCGGGCTGCTCGCCCCGCACTGGCCGCACACGAACACCGTCTTCTGCTTGGTCATGCGGCCCTCATCGACCGCGCGCCCACGTCGTTGCTCGAGACGGCGTTGCGGCCAGGCTCAATACATCACGCCGAGGATCAGGCGGAACGTCTGCGCGTTGCCGAGCGACGGAGCGGTCAGGCCCTGCGAGCGGACCACGCTGTCGAGGTAGCCCAGGCCGTCGAGCGGGAAGAAGATGCCCCACTGGGCCTGCGCGTAGAAGCCATCGAGGATGTCCGGGCCGTCCTCGCTCCGGTAGTAGACCGAGACGTCGATCTCGACGCCGAGGTCGTCGGCGTTGCCCCACGTCTGGATCGGCTCGGACGCCCGGCTCCAGATCACGTCCGCGCGCGCGCCGAGCAGCTGCCCGAAGCTGTTGCGGATGAAGTCGTAGCTGAGGCCCGGGCGGAAGTAGTAGGCGCCGCCCACCTGGCGCATGACGTTGCGCCAGAAGATGAGGTCGACCCGGTAGTTCGGGTGGAAGTAGAACGTGCTGTCGGTCCGGTCGAGCTGGTTGCCCGGGCCCGCCGGCAGCTGCTGGGGGAGGCCTCCGACGCGGCTCAGGCCCTCGACGTCCTGGTCGCCGCTCGCGAAGCCCGAGGCGAAGTAGATGCCGAGCTGGTCGTTGAGGAGCCGGTACTCGCCCTCGAAGGCGAAGCCGAACTGCAGCAGCGTCGCCGCCGGCCCATCGTCGCCCGGCAGGTACTGGGTGTTCGAGAGGTTGTCGATCGTGCCGTAGACGAAGACCGCCTCGAGCTCGAGGCGCAGCTTCTCGTAGAGGAACTGCATCCACACGTCGGGGATGAAGATGTCGGCGCCGCGGCGCACGAAGATGGGATCACGGCCATCGATCTGCACGTCTCCGCCTCCGGGCACCAGGGTCCCGTCGGTGTTGCAGATCACGCAGAGCCCGAAGGGGTTGCTGGTGCCCGACGAGGTCAGGTTCTGGCTGCGGTAGACGAAGCGGCCGCCGACGTTGAAGACCGCGTCGCCGCGCTGGAGCGCCGCCGTCTGCTCCTCCTCGGTCGCCCGGAACGCCGCGCCGACCACGTACTGGTCGACGTCGTCCACCCGGCTGCGATCGAAGGCGATCCCGCCGACGTCCGCCGGCTCCGAGTAGAGGAGGCCCTCGGCCGCGAAGTCCCACGCGCCGAAGATGTAGATGCCGGCGAGGCGGGTCGAGAGCATGATGCGGTCGACGTCGGTCTGATAGTCGGCGTCGATGCCGGTGCCGCCGTTGGCGAGGAGGCCGAGACCCCAGTGGTCGCCCATCCGGCCGAAGCGGAGCTCGCCGAGGCCGCGGTTGCGCACCTCGGCCCACGCCCGGCGCGCGACGATGCTGTCGGTCAGCGAGTTCTGCCCGTAGGTCGGCGGCGCGAGGGTGGTCGCGTAGGTGTCGAGGGGCGCGAAGACCGTGCGTTCGTAGCGATAGAAGGGGTTCCCCGGGCCCGGGCCCACCGCGAAGCTGTTCGGCGTCGAGCCGAGCACCATGTTGTCGAAGACGTCGAGCTGCATCCGCACGCGCACGTCGTCGCTTAGGTGAATGGTGGGCTCGAGGCGCAGGCGCATCGTCGCGTAGGCGAGCGCGTTCTGATCGCACTCCGCCGCGGTCCCCCGGCCGCTGCAGCCGCCCGCGGCGCCGGCCGAGCCGTCGGCGTAGGGCACGTCGTCCTCGTAGGGGATCCACACCGCGAAGGGCAGGACGGCGCCGCGGCTCACCTGGAGGCCGGCTTCCGGCCCGTAGCCGGTGAGCTGCCGGTTGAAGAAGAAGTTGTCCTGGAACTCCCCGCGGAAGCGCATGTAGCCGTGGAGATCGACGACCGTCTGCGGCGTCGTCCAGCGGGCCGCCGTGACGTCGGAGCTGTCGTCGGCCGCGTCGAGGCGATCCTGGGCGGCGGCCGGCGAGGGCAGCTCGTCGTCGCCCTCCGGATCCTCCTCGCCCTCGCCCTCGACCGGCTCCTCTTCCTCGTCCTCGACGCCCGCGCCGAGCTGCAGGTCCTCGGTCGCCGGCCGTCGCAGGCGAGGCGGCGCCTCTTCCTCTTCTTCCGCCCACGCCTCGTCCTCGGCGGCCGGGTCGACCGGCTCTTCCGCGGGAGGCTGGGCCCACGCGGGCGGCGCCACGGCGAGCGAGGCCGCCGCGACCGTCGCGGTCGAGAGCAGGGATGAAGTCCAGAACAGCCGAATCAACCGACGCATCATTCTCCCCGGCTCGGGTCGAGGCCCACGCGCGGCGGTGCTATCACGTGGCCGCACCCTGAGCAATCGAACCCCGCCGCGCTTCGCCTCGCGGGGCACGAGCCCCCAGCCTCGGGACGGTCCTCGTCAGGCGGCCTTGACCTTCCGCGCCTCGGGCGCGTAAATCCCCGTCCCCCGCATGCCATCCACCGCCCCCCTCCGCTTCATCCCGCTCGGTGGCCTCGGCGAGATCGGCATGAACTGCATGGCGATCGAGCACGGGGAGACGCGGATCCTCATCGACTGCGGCGTCTCGTTCGACTCGCGCGGGCTCGGCGTCGACGTCTTCCACGCCGACTTCCGGTGGCTCCTCGCCTCTCCCGAGCGGCTCGCCGCCATCATCGTCACCCACGGGCACGAGGATCACATCGGCGCCCTGCCCTTCCTCCTGCGCGACTGCCCGGTGCCGGTCTACGGCCCGCCCTACGCGATCGCCCTGGCCGCCGAGCGCCTGAGCGAGCACGCGCCCGCCGCCCTCGAGCTGCTGAAGGTGATCCGCCCCGGCGATCGCCTCGCGCTCGGCCCCTTCGAGATCGAGCCCTACCGCGTCACCCACTCGATGCCGGACTGCACGGGGCTCATCCTGCGCACGCCCCAGGGCGTCGTCGTGCACACCGGGGACTTCAAGATCGATCCCACCCCGACCGACGGCGAGCACTTCGATCTGCCGCGCCTCGCGCGCCTCCGCGACGAGGAGGGCGTGCGCCTCCTGCTGAGCGACTCGACCAACGCGATGGTCGAGGGCAGCTCCCGCGCCGAAGAGACCGTGTCCGAGCGCCTCTTCGAGGTCATCGAGGGCGCGCCCGGCCGGGTCGTCGTGAGCATGTTCGCCTCCAACGTCCACCGCATCCGCGCGCTGGCCGAGGTGGCGCGGCGCACCGAGCGCAAGCTCTGCCTGCTCGGCCGCTCGCTCGAGACCCACGCGCGCGTCGCGGAGAAGACCGGCTACCTCCCCGACCTGTCGGCGATCCGGATCCCGCGCGAGCTCCTGCGGAGCACGCCGCGCGAGCAGCTCCTGGTGCTCGCGACCGGCACCCAGGGCGAGGCCCCCGCCGCGCTGACCCGGCTCGCCCACAACGCGCACCCCGAGCTGAGCCTCGAGCCGGGCGATCGGGTGATCCACTCCGCGCGGATCATCCCGGGGAACGAGTCCTCCGTGTACGCGCTCTTCGATCGCCTCGAGCGCGGCGGCGTCGAGGTGCGCTGGGCCCGGATGGATCCGGCGATCCACGCGAGCGGGCACGCGCATCGGGGCGAGCAGCGCGCGCTGATCGAGCACCTCCAGCCCCGCGCGTTCCTGCCGGTGCACGGGACCTTCATGCACCTCAAGCGGCACGCCGAGCTCGCCTCGGAGTGCGGCGTCCCCGACGTGATCCACGTCGAGAACGGCGCGGTGGTGGAGCTCGACGAGGGAGGCCTGCGCGTCGCCGGCCGGGTGCCGGTCGGGCGCACCTACCGCGAGGCCGGCACCAAGGTACCCGAGCGGGTGATCGCCGATCGCAGGCTGATGGCCGAGCTCGGCCTGGCGATCGTGACGGTGCTGGTCGACGATCGCGGCCGCCCGCTCGGCGCGTGCGATCTGCTGACCCGCGGCGTGGTCCACGAGGATCTCCACCAGGAGCTGCTCGACGACGCGTGCGACGCGGTCTTCGAGGCGCTCGAGGGCGCCGCCTGGATCGTCGAGCGCCCGAGCGAGGACGACATCGAGATCGAGGCCAAGCGCGCGCTCAAGCGCTTCTTCGCCCGCCGGCTCGGGAAGAAGCCGCTGTGCTATGCCGTCGCCCTCAAGCACCCGAGCGGCCGCGGGTAAGGCCCTCGGTCCCGGCGTGCCCGCGCGAGCGCCAATGCTCAATCGTTCGTTTCTGATCGTCCTTCTGGCGCTCGCCGGCGTCGCCTGCGGCCCCTCGCGCCCGCCGAGCCCGGTCGCCGAGCCGCCCGAGGAGGCGCAGGTCGTCACGCCCGAGGGCG
>JAEZBP010000298.1 GCA_023427125.1 Pseudomonadota bacterium
TAGTACCGCTCCGGTGGCCCAGGCGCGCTAAGCGCGCGCACAGCCAACTCAGCGGATCTTCTTGATCTCTTCGGTCAGCGCGGGGACGGCGTCGAAGAGGTCGGCCACGAGGAAGTAGTCGGCGACCTGCGCGATCGGCGCCTCCTTGTCCTTGTTGACGGCGACGATCGTCTTGCTGCCCTTCATGCCGGCGAGGTGCTGGATCGCGCCGCTGATGCCCACGGCGATGTAGAGCTTCGGCGCGACGACCTTGCCGGTCTGGCCGACCTGCAGATCGTTCGGAACGTAGCCCGCGTCGCAGGCGGCGCGCGACGCGCCCATGGCCGCGCCGAGCGCGTCGACCAGGGGCTCGAGCACGCTGCCGAAGTTCTCCGCGCTCTTCAGCGCGCGGCCGCCCGAGACCACGATGTCGGCGTCGGTCAGCTCGGGGCGCTCGCTCTTCTGCGTCTCGAGGCTCACGAACTCGACGCGCGCCGCCGCCGGATCGGCGACGAGCTCGACGTCCTCGACCGGGCTCGAGCCGCCGCTCTCCTCCGCCGCCTCGAACTCGGTCTGGCGGACGGTGACGACCTGGATCGGGCTCTCCACCGTCGCGTAGCCGAAGACGTTGCCCGCGTACATCGGCCGCCGGTAGACGAGCTTGCCGCCCTCGGCGCTCACCGAGGCGATGTCGCTGGCGACGCCCGCCTCGAGCTTCGCGGCGACGCGGGGCATGAGGTCCTTCCCCGTCGTGCCGGCCGTCGACACCACGACGCCGTAGCCTCCGTCCTTCGCGACCTGGGCGACCGTGGCCGCGATCTTCTCGGCGACGTAGCCGCCCTCGGCCTCGGCCTTGAGCACCTTGCGTGCGCCGTACTTGGCGGCCTCGTCGGCGGCGGCGCTCGCGCCCTCGCCCGCGACCACGATGTCGAACGCGCCGCCCGTGGCCTCGGCCCCCTCCCGCGCCCAGCGCACGGCGGAGAGCGTGTTCTTGCGCAGCGTTCCCTCTGCGATCTCACCTACGACCAGGATGTCCGTCATGACGCTGTCTCCTTCCGTCTCGCCTCAGAGGACCTTGGCCTGCGTGCGCAGCTTCTCGACGAGCTCCTGCACGCTCTCGACGTACGTGACCTTGCCGGAGCGCTGCTGCGGCAGCTCGAACTTGGAGTACTTCACGAGCGGCGAGCCCGCGGCGAGGTCGGCCAGCTTGAGCTGATCGATCGGCTTCTTCTTCGCCGCCATGATGCCCTTGAGCGACGCGTAGCGCGCGCCCTCGTTGTACTTGTGGGAGTCGGGCGTGACGCCGTTCTTCACCGCGGTCGGCGTCACGATGCGCAGATCGACGGTGACCACCGCCGGCAGCGTGACCTTCACCGTGAGCACGCCGTTGTCGACCTCGCGGCCGACCTCGAGCGCCTTGCCGCCGTCCTTGGCCTCGATGCGCATCGCGAAGGTGGCCATCGGCCAGCCGAGCATCTCCGCGAGCATCTGGCCGGCGGTGTTGCTGTCGCCGTCGACCGCCTGCTTGCCGAGCAGGACGAGATCGGGCTTCTCCTTCTCGACGAGGGCCTTGAGCGCGCGAGCGACGACGACCGAGTCGAGCTGCGCGTCCTCCGCGAGGACGAGGACGCCGCGGTCGGCGCCCATCGCGAGCGGCTGGCGCAGGGTCTGCGCGACGTCGGCGTTGCCGATCGAGACGACCACCGTCTCACCGAGGCTCTCGTTGCTCCCGCCCTTCTCGTTCAAGCGGAGGGCCGCCTCGACGGCGTACTCGTCGAAGGGGTTGATCTTCCACTCGAGGCCCTCCGACGTCACCTGCGTGCCGTCCGGGGAGACCTTCATCTTGTTGGCGTTGTCCGGGTCCGCGACCCGCTTGACGGGGACTAGGATCTTCACGCTCAGCCTCCCTTGTTAATCGGAAAGGGTTATCGGGACGGGGTTCATCGGACGGGCGGCCGATGTAGAGGCCACCGGAAAACGTGTCAAGCGCCGCGCTCCCTCTTCAGGCCCTCGAGGAACACCGACGCGATCTGCGAGGCCGCCCGCCGCAGCGTCTCGGGCTTGCCGCCCTTGGCGCCGCCGAGCGCCCAGGTGAGAGCGACGCCATCGAGCGCGCCCCAGAGGCCGCGCGCGACGACGCGCGGGCTCACGTCCTCGCGCAGCACCCCCTCGCGCTGCCCGTCAGCGATGACGCTCGCGATGAGCTCGAGGTACTCGGTGAAGAGCGGCGCCGCGTACTGCTTGAGCAGGCGCGAGCTCTGCCGGAGGTTGACCGTGACGACCTCGGCGAGGTCGCGCTGCTCCTCGAGCAGCCCGAGCTGCAGCTCGACCACCACCCGGACCTTGTCCTCGATGCCCTCGGCCTTCTCGATCTCGGCCCGCAGGAACGCGAGCAGCTTGGTGATGCGGTCCTCGAAGATGGAGACGAGGACGTCATCCTTGTTCTTGAAGTAGAGGTAGATCGTGCCGTCGGCGACGCCGGCGGCCTTGGCGATCTCGCTGACGCGGGTGGCGTAGAAGCCCTTGCGCGCGAAGACCTTGATCGCGGCCCGCAGGATGCGCTCGCGCTTGTCGGCGCCGCGCTTGGCCTTGCCGCTCGCCGGCTCGGCGGCGCCTTCCCTGAATGGCCGTTCATTCTCCGGCACGCGGCGGAGCTAGCACGCGGTACGCGGAGGGTCAACGAGCGCGGGTTAAGGGCAAGGGCAGGGGCAGGGGCAAGGGCAGGGGCAAGAGCAAGGGCAGGGGCAAGGGACTAGGCGAGAGCCATCCCGATCACGAAGAGGCCGAAGCCGAGCACGATGACGGTGCCCCAGAGCCGCGCTTGGCCCGGGACCAGGCGATCCTCCTCGTCGAGCGCGCGCCGGGCGAAGGCGAAGGCCCCGAGCGTCCAGGCCAGCCAGCCCGTGAGGAGCAAGAGCGTCCAGCCGAGCGCGGGCCCGCGCGGCGCGCGCAGCACGCTCAGCGCCTCGCGGCGATCGCCGGCCCCGTCGCTCGAGAGCGCGGCGATGCGCTCGTCGGCACGTGGCAGCGTCGCGCCGTGCGGCACGTAGAAGCTTCGCGCCGCGAGGATGCCGCCGCGGATCGAGCGGTACGCGGCGAGGGCTCGCTCGCGCTCGCCCTCCTGCTC
>JAEZBP010000333.1 GCA_023427125.1 Pseudomonadota bacterium
CCCGGGCGCAACGCTGGGACCGGCATGGGACGCCGTCTACCGAGCCCCTCGGAGCGCTCCGAGCGCCTTGTGCAGCCGCGTACTCTCCCGGTCCGAACGACCCGAGCGGCCTCGGAGAAGGCTTCGCTTGCCGGTCCGCACGCTCCGAGGGCGGTGGTACGCGAGGCACGCTGCCACTCGGACCGTTCGGACCGGCACGGCACGCCGTCGCAGGTGTCGAATTGTTCGTCCCGACCAGCACGGTCCGCTCCGTTCGAGCCGAACCGGCACGAACCGCGCCTCAGCGCGCGATGAAGATCGCCGAGGCGCCGGCCTCGAGGGTCAGGCGGAGGCGGGTGCCCGACAACGTGAGCGCGCCGGCGCCGGCGCGCGCGTCGAACGCGCTGGTGTCGCCGATCACCGCCGAGGACAGGCCGTCGACGGCGAGGTCGCTCACCGCCGCGCCTCGGTTGACCGCGACCACGGCGAGATCGTGCGGGCTCTCGTGCGCGTACGCGTAGACGTAGAGATCGGCGGTCGCGAGCAACGGGATGCGCCGGCCGCGGCGGAGCGCGACCGAGCCCGCGCGCGCGGTGCCGAGCGCCTGGAGATAGGCGTTCAGCGCCGCCTGCTCGGGCGTGACGCTCGTCGCGCCCATCGCGAGCGACGCGAGCTCGCCGGTGAAGACCATGTCGCGGCGGTTGTCGGGATCGTTGCCGCCGGCCATCGCCAGCTCGTCGCCGTAGTAGAGGAAGGGCACGCCGCCGAGCGTGTAGAGCACGGTGAACGCCCGGCGCAGGCGCGCGAAGACGGCCGGATCGCTCGGATCGCCGGGCATCGACGCGCAGCCTCCGCCGTCGGGCCAGCGACAGCCCTGGGCGGGATCGAAGGCCGCGCGCGAGGCCATGCGGTTACTGTCGTGCGTGCCGAGGAAGCGCACGTGCAGGCCCTCGGGCCGATAGCGCGTCTCGAGCGCGCGCACCACGCCCTCGACGTCCTCGAACGACATGCGATCGGTGACCAGCCCGTCTTGGAGCGCGTGGTGCGTGGGGAAGTCGAACTGCCCGTCGAGCGCGTTGTCGCCGACGTAGGCGTCGATCCACGCGTAGCCGTTCGGGTAGGTCTCGCCGCAGCCGAAGTCGACGGAGTCGCCCTCGCCGACCGCCGTCTCGCCGACGAGGAAGAGGCGCTCGCCGCCTTGCTCGAAGCGCGACGCGAGGGCCGCGCGCAGGTTGAAGATCGAGCTCGTCTCGACGTGCTTGACCGCGTCGATGCGGAAGCCGTCGATGTCGTACGCGTCCACCCAATGGACGGCGTCGTCGATGAATTGCGCTTCCGCGTCCGGGACCGTCCAGTCGATGTCCGGCAGGTAGGGCGCGAAGAGGCAGTCGAGCGGCCGCTCGCTCCAGCCGCAGCCGCCGGTGCCGCACACGCAGCCGGTGCGGAACCAGTCGGCGTGGGCCGCGTAGTACTCGTGTTGCTCGTGGATCTGGTTGTTGATCAGATCGACGAGCACCCGGATCCCGCGGCGGTGCGCCTCCTCGACGAACGCGCGCAGCGCCTCGTTGCCACCGAAGCGCGGCTCGACGTCCCGCGCGCGCGAGGGCCAGTAGCCGTGGTAGCCGGCGTAGCGCCGGCCGTCGTCGCGCCCCTCGAAGTGCCCCTCGGCCTGCTGGTTGATGGGGCTCAGCCAGATCACGTTGATGCCGAGCGCCTCGAAGTAGCCGCTCTCCATCACCTCCAGCGCGCCCCACAGATCGCCGCCATGGAAGTCGGCCGCATGCTCGACCGGCGCGCCGACGGGCGCGTCGATGTCGCGATCGCCGTTGGCGAAGCGGTCGACGACCAGCATGTACATGGTCGCGTCGCGCCACTCGAAGGGCGCATCCTCGATCCAGAACGCGAGATCGACCGGCGCCGCATCGCGGCCGGCCTCGTCGGTCACCCGGATCGAGAGCTCGTGGCGGCCGAGCGCGAGCCCCTCGAGCGTCACGTCGAAGGCGCCGGCCTCGCGATCGAGCGCGACCGCGCCGTCCGGCAGTGCCGCGCCGTCGAGGGTCATCGCGATCGCGCGCGGCGGCGAGCCGTCGGTCGCGGTGAGGATCGTGACGCGCGTCTCGGCGCGGCCGGCGCCACCCTCGACGCGCGAAACGAGCTCGCTCGCCCGGATCTCCGGCCCCGCCCCGCACGCCGGCATGACGAACGCGGAGTTGAGGCAGCCGTCGACGTACTCGCGGTGGGTGCTCGCCGGATCGAGGATCCAGGTCCCGCCCTCGATCAGCTTGTAGGCGTATCGCTCCCCCGAGACGACGCGGGCGCTCGGGGAGAGCGTGATCTCGTAGACCGCGTCGCCGTCATCGTCGCGGAGCGGGAGCGGCGCGGCGGCCCAGCCGGTGAACTCGCCGGCGATGCGGACGTCGCTCACGCCGCGCGGCGGCGCGTGGCGGATCGTGAGATCGCAGCTCCGCGTGCCCCAGCGCGCGCTGCCCGCGTCGGGCAGGACGCTGCCATCCGACGGCCGAATGCTCGCGTCGCTCGGCCCGCCGTCGATGGCTCGACCCGCGTCGGCGCCGCCGTCGGCCGTCGGTGGCGGGCCCCCGCACCCTATGGCAAAAACGATGATTGCGAGCGCAGCCGACGAGCGGGTCAAGAATGCCTCCGGACCGACATAGTACCCCCGGCACGAAGCTCGTTCCGGGTTTGGGTGGACGCGAGCCTGTGAAATCCCCGGCGAGCGCGCGGGTCCGAGCCGGGACGAGCTCCGGGCCTCATGGTACCCGCGCCCACTTCGCCTCGAGGGTCATCATCGAGTCCCGAGCCCCGATCGAGCTTGGGGGCGCGGGGCATCGTGACGAACGGGCCTGGGCCGGTCAAACCGCGTTTCTCGCGGCCTCCGGGCTCGTCATCGCGGCGCTGCTCGCCGCCTGCGGGCCCGGGCCGGTCCCCGCCGACGGAGGCACCGACGGAGGCGAGCGGCCGCGCGACGCATCGAGCCCGGACGCGTCGAGCTCGGACGCCGGCAGCCTGGAGGACGCGATGATCGATGCGGGCCAGACGCCGCCGCGCACCTGCGTGCGGCCCGAGGCGAGCGATCCGACCGGCACCGCGGAGCTCGAGGATCCGCTCGGCACGGCGACGGTGACCCTCGAGGATCGCGACGCGTGCCACGCGACCTACGTGCTTCGGACGACGGCCACGCTGCGCGACGGCCAGCCCGACAACCCGCGCACCGTGCGGGAGCGCGCGGGCTCGCCCACCGTCCGGAGCGGCAACGATCTCTTCGACGCGCTGCACGCGCTCGCGCTCGAGGAGGTGCGCGAGCTCTCCGTCGCCACGATCTCGGATGGCGCCTTCGATCACGGCAGCGCGTTCGACTGCGGCGGATGCTTCGAGACGGGCCGCCTCTGGACCTACGTGTGGACGCGCGACACCGCGTACGCCGTCGACCTCGGCCTCGCCGCGATCGACCCGCCGCGCGCGCGGGCCTCGCTCGAGCTCAAGCTCTCGGAGCGCCGCGGCGGCGGTGGCCTCCAGATCGTGCAGGACACCGGCTCGGGCGGCAGCTACCCGGTGTCGACCGATCGCGTCTCGTGGGCGCTCGGCGCCTCGCGGCTGCTCGCGCACCTCGACGGCCCTGAGCGCGACGCCTTCCGCGACCGCGCCTTCCTCGCGCTCACCAACACCCTCGAGCACGACCGCGCGGTCGTCTTCGACGAGACCGACGGCCTCTACACCGGCGAGCAGTCGTTCCTCGACTGGCGCGAGCAGAGCTACCCCGAGTGGACCCGGGACGACGTCGTGCATATCGCGATGTCGAAGGCGCTGAGCACGAACCTCCTCCACCTCCACGCGATGGAGCTCGCGAGCGCGCTCGCGACCGAGGTCGGCGACGCCGCGCTCGCCGCCCGCTACGAGGGCTGGGCCGGCGCGCTGCGCGACGCGATCCGCTCGCGCTTCTGGCTCGAGGAGGAGGGCCTCTTCTCGACGTTCATCCCGAGCGAGCTCGATCCGGCGCCGGTGCGCCGCTTCGATCTGCTCGGCTCCGCGCTCGCGGTCGCGATGGACGTGGCCAGCGATGCGCAGGCCGCGCGGATCCTCGCGAGCTATCCCCACTACGGACCGAGCGTGCCGGTGATCTGGCCGCAGCAGCAGCTCACGGCCATCTACCACAACCGCGCGGAGTGGCCCTTCGTCACCGCGTACTGGCTGCGCGCGGCGAAGGCAGCGGACAACGACGCGGTCGCCGACCGCATGGTGCGCGCGCTGATGCGGGGCGCGTCGCTCAACCTCTCCAACATGGAGAACCTCGAGGCGGCGAGCGGCGCGGCGTTCGTCGAGGACGGCGCCTACTCGGGCCCGGTCGTCAACTCGCAGCGGCAGCTCTGGTCGGTCGCGGGCTACCTCTCGATGGTGCACCACACCGTCTTCGGGCTCGAGGGCGAGGCGGACGGCTTGCACGTGCGGCCGTATCTGAGCGGCGCGCTCCGCGAGGCGCTCTTCGCGGGCTCGAGCGAGCTCGTGCTGAACGACTACCCGTGGCGCGGACGCCACGTGACGGTGGTGCTGCACCTGCCGGAGAGCGCGGGCGAGGGCGCGCTCACGGTCGAGTCGATCGCGCTGAACGGCGCGCCGATCGACGGAGATCTCCTCCCCGAAGGCGCGCTCGCAGCCGCGAACCGCGTGGACGTGATCCTCGGTGAAGGCGCGGGCACGAGCGCGACGCTGAAAGAGGCCTCGGCCGCCGACTGGCAGAGCGTCTTCGGGCCGCGCACCCCGCGCATCACCGAGCTGCGCGAGGTGGCGGGGCGGGTCGTGCTCGCGCTCGATCGCGGCGGCGAAGCGGACGACGTGACGTGGACGATCTATCGCGACGGTGAGGTCGTCGCGACCGATCTGCCGGGCAGCACCGCGAGCTTCACGGACGAGGGGAGCGACCCGGGCGCGGCCCGCTCTCCCTGCTACGCGGCCGAGCTCGCGTTCGTCTCGAGCGGCAACCGCTCGCAGCGCTCGCCGCCGATGTGCTGGTGGGGCCGGGGCGGCGCGCACGTCACGACCCTCGGCGCGAGCACGATGATGCACGTCGGCGGCTCGCCCTCGAACGATCACGGCCGCTTCCACTACTCCGCCTGGGGGGACCCCGGCCACTCGCTGACGGTGAGCGCCTTCACGCCGTCCCAGACCGGGACGCACCTCTTGCAGGTCACCTTCGGCAACGGCGCGGGCCCGATCAGCACCGGCGTGACCTGCGGCATCAAGCGCATCGTCGTCGAGGACGCGTCGAGCGGCGCGATCGTCGCCGACGGCCCGGTGATCATGCCGCAGCTCGCGAGCTGGTCGCGCTGGGAGGACTCGAGCTTCGTGCGCGCGAGCCTCGAAGCCGGTCGCACCTACCGCGTCGTGATCCGCGGCGACGACGAGATGGTGAACATGTCGTCGTTCGAGCACTTCGAGCGCTACACCGGCGGCCTCGGCGGCTCGGGCGGCGCGTTCAACCGCGTGAACATCGCCGAGCTCAAGGTCCTCTTCGTCCGCTGAGCCTGCCGGGCGTATCCTCGCCCGGCATGCGCACCAACCTCTTCGCCCTCGCGATCCTCTTCCTCTCCCCTGCGTTCGCTTACGCCGACGTGGTCGGGCCGGAGCCGTCGAGCTGCCCGCTCGGATCGCGGCCCTCGGTCGCGCACTCGGGCCCCTACTGCGCGCCGCTGCCGGAATGCACCTCGGACTCCGCCTGCAGCGCAGGTGCGGCATGCATGGAGGTGAGCCAGTGCATCGAGATCCGCGGGTGCGGGGGCAGGCCCTACCCCGACGCCGAGCCGTGCACGCTCGAGCACGTCGTCGGCCCCTGCGGTGGAGACGGCAGCTGCGCCACCGGCACCTGCACCACCCGCAGCGTGTGCACGAGCGGGGGCGGGAGCGACGGAGGGTGCGGCTGCAGCGCCGCCGGCGCGCCGCGATCGCTCGCGGTCGCGCCGGTGCTCGCGCTCTTCGCCCTCCTCTTCGCGATCAGGAGAGGATCGCCCAGCGGACACGGAGCTCGACCGTGACCTCCGTCTCGCCCGGCTGAATCGGCGTCGCGCCATCGGCCTGCGCGGCCTCCATGCGCATCATCATCGGGTGCGGGGCGTCGCTCGAGACGTCCTCGACCGAGAGCGGCTCGCCGAGGCGCACGCCGAGCTCCTCCGCGATCTGCTCGGCCTCCGCGCGCGCGTTGGCGATCGCCTCGGCCCGCGCCTCGCGCGCCACCTGCTCGGGCTCGCTGAGCTCGAAGCGGATGCCGTTGACGCGGGTGAGATCGCCGCCCGCGCGGACGGCCGTGTCGACCGCCGTCTGGACGCGTGAGAGATCGCGGATGCGCGCCTCGACGGTGTTGGTGACCACGTAGCCGAGCAAGCGCCGGCCGGTCTCGCTGTACTCGTAGTCCGGCTGGATCGAGAGCTGCGTCGTGCGGATGTCTCGCTCCTCCACGCCGGCCGACGCGAGCGCCTCGAGGACGCCGCGCTGCGCGCCCGCGGCGAGCTCGCGCGCCTCCTCGACGGTCGGCCGGCGCGCCTCGCCGCC
>JAEZBP010000339.1 GCA_023427125.1 Pseudomonadota bacterium
CAGGCGCATGCCCACCTCCACCGTGGCCGCCGCCACGCCGAGCAAGCCGCGCGGCCGGATCTCGATCCGATGGCGCAGCTCCGTGCCTCCGCCGGCGCTCCGGTTCAGCTCGACGGTGCTGCGCAGCCACTCGAAGGGGCCGGCGACGTACTCGCGCACCACCCCGAGCCGCGAGGGCGCGACCCACTCGAAGGGCCGCTCTCGCCAGCGCAGCTCCATGCCCGCCGCGCGGAAGCTCCCCTCGGTCTCGACGTAGCCCTCGCCCTTGGTGTGCGACCACTCGACCTCGTCGAGACCCGCCGCGCGGTTGAGGCGCTCGGTGTTCGAGACGTGCGGCCAGAGCTCCTCCGGCGTCGCGCGCAGGGGCCACACGAAGTCGTACACGCGCGGCGCGCCCTCGAGCCCGAGCGGCTGCGGCAGCGAGCGCGCGGTGGCCCCCTCCCCTCGCCACGCCTCGTGCAGCGCGTCGTGCAGCGCGGCCGCGTCGGCGTAGCGCTCGTCGGGCGCCTTCGCGAGGCAGCGCCTCACCACGTCGGAGATCGCGCGCGGGATCGACGGATCGCGCTCGGCGAGCGGCGCCGGCGCCTCGGAGAGGTGCGCGAGCATCACCATCGCGGCGGGCCCGGCGAAGGGCGGCTGCCCGGTCAGCAGGCAGTAGAGCGTGGCGCCGAGCGCGTAGACGTCGGCGCGCGCGTCGAGGGGGCGGCACTCGATCTGCTCGGGCGCCATGAAGGCCGGCGTGCCGACCGTGCCGGCCTGCGTGAGCTGCGCGGGATCGGGCTCGGTCTCCCGCGCGATGCCGAAGTCGCAGAGCTTCACCAGCGCCCCGGTCTCGCAGAGCTCGACGAGCACGTTGGCCGGCTTGATGTCGCGATGGACGAGGCCGAGCGCGTGCACCTCCGCCACCGCGCGCGCGACGTCGCAGGCGATGCTCAGGGCGCGCTCGACGTCGAGCTTGCCGCGCGCGCTGAGGAGGGCGCTCGCGCTCTCTGCCGCGACGTACTCCATCACGAGGTAGTGGAAGCCGGCCTCGTCGTTGGCCGCGATGAAGCGCGCCACGTACGGGCTGTCGAGCTGCGCGAGCACCCGCGCCTCACGGCGGAAGCGGGCGACCAGCTCGGCGTCCTTGGCCCACGCCGGCAGGAGCACCTTCACCGCGACGTCCGGGCCGCCCGCGATGTCGCGCGCGCGAAAGACCCGGCCCATGCCGCCCGCGCCGACCTGCTCGAGCAGCTCGTACGCGCCGAGCCGCGGCGGAATGCCGAAGCGCTCGGCGTCGGTCGTCTCCTCGGGCGGCTCGCGATCGGAGGAGCGCTGCCCGAGAGCGCGCGCGCGACCTCGGCCGCGCTCGGTCTCTCCTCGGGATCGGCGGCGCGCATCGCGCTCAGCGTCGGCTCGAGCGCGCTCGCCTCCGGCGCCGCGGCCAGCACGCTCGCGAGCGCCCAGACATCGCTCGCGTGGCTCGGACGTCCCGACCGGAGCTCGGGGGCAGGCCGAGGAGGAGGCGTGGCGCGCACGTGGAGGCCGCTGAGATCGAGGCGCGCTCTCCCTTCTGCGTCGAGGCCGACGCATGCGGCGCTCAGCGCTCCGTGCACCACATCGAGCCGGTGCGCGGCGGAGAGCGCCCCCGCGAGAGAGGCCACGCGGCGGCGCAGGATCTCGCCGGGCGGGCCGAGCACCTCGGGATCGCCCCAGTGGACCGCGCCGACCACGACGAAGGGCGGGCTCGCGTCGAGCGCGACCTCGTGGATCGGGAGCAGCGCCTCGTCCTTGAGCATCGCGAGCGCGGCGAGGCGCCGGCGCAGCTCGGCGGTGACGGCGTAGGGCTGAAGGCGCCAGAGCTCGACCTCGCCGTGGCGCGGGTGGTGCGCCGCGAAGCTCACGCCGTGCGCGCCGACCGAGCGCAGCGCGGCGACGCGCACGCCCGCGACCTCGAGGTGGATCGCCTTTTCCGTCAGCTCCCCGCTCGACACGGGCGGCGCTACGAGCGCGGTGGCCTCTCGGTTCATCCAGCCGGCGATGCTACCTCACAGCGCCGGAACCGTTGCCGGCCGACCGTCCCTTCGGGGTAGAGTCGCCGCGATGCTGCGTGTCGCACGGCACAAGGTCGGCCGCGAGATCGACGCCGCCGGACTGCTCTCGACCTACGAGGCCGAGCACGAGGACGGGCGCGCGGTGCGCCTCCGCGTCTTCAACGCCGGGCTCGAGCCCGACCCGCCGGTGATCGCGCGCTTCGAGCGAGAGGCCGAGATCGCGTCGCGGCTCAAGCACCCGAGCGTGGCCGCACCGATCGCGTGGAGCGCCACCGATCCGGTGCACATGTCCACCGCGCCGATCGAGGGCACGAGCCTCGACGCGGTGTGCGCGGCCGCGCCGGGCAAGCGCCTCGACCCCGCGATCGTGGTGGGGCTCGGGGCGGACCTCGCCGACGCGCTGAGCGCGGCCCACGCGGCGGGGCTGGTGCACGCGGGGCTCTCGCCCGCGGTGATCGTGCTCGGCACCGACGGATACGCGCACGTGACCGACTTCGCGCTCGCGCGGCTCTTGACCAGCATGTCGTCCGCGTACTCGCACGTGATGCGCGGCGCAATCGAGTGCCTGGCCCCCGAGCAGCTCTCCGCGCCGGAGACGGTGGGCCCCGCGACCGACGTGTTCGGGCTCGGCGTGGTGCTCTATCGCGCGCTGACTGCGAAGGAGCCCTTCGACGCGCCGAGCGCGCTCGGGATGAGCATCAAGCTCTCGATGGGCAAGGTCGCCCCCGTCGACTCGCACGGCGTCGCGGTCCCCGCTCCGCTGAGCCAGCTCGTGATGAAGATGCTCGGCGCGGCGCCGGGCGATCGCCCCTCGATGAACGACGTCGCCGGGGCGCTCTCGTCGATGATGGAGCTGCGCAGCGGCCCTTGGCGTGACGCGGTGCGCCGGCTCGCCGGAGCGGGCACCACGCCGTCGATCGCGCCGAGCGCGCCCGCTTCGGCGCCCTCGAGCCCCGCTCCCTCACTCGGCGCGCCTCCCGCGCCGCTGACGGCGACGCCCGCGCCGTTCGCCGGACCGCCAATGTCTCCACCCTTCGGCGCGCCGGCGGCACAACCAGAGAGGTCGGCACCGCCGCCCGCGATGGCTCCGTCC
>JAEZBP010000350.1 GCA_023427125.1 Pseudomonadota bacterium
CCTCGGATCGGCTCGCGCTCGGCGCCGACGGCTCGCTCTACGTCGCCGGCGCGAGCGTGCGCCGGTACGCGCCGCGGCACGACGTCGTGGTCGGGGGCGTGGCCGAGGGCTCGCTCGTCGTGACCCCGGTGACCTTCACCATCGAGGCGCCGGGCGCGCCCACGATCGAGGCCGCCGTCGACGGCGCGCCGGTCGAGGCGATCGACGGCCAGATCGAGCTCGAGCCCAGCGCGCTCGGGGACGGCGCGCACGAGCTCGTCATCCGCGTCGGCTACGAGGACGGCACCCTCGCGGTCGAGGAGCGCCGGCGCTTCGAGGTCCTGACCTCCGCGACATGGAGCGCCGACGTCGAGCCCCTCTACACGGCGCACTGCGCCGCCTGCCATGGCGCGGCGGGCCCTGCGAACACCCGGCTCGACACCCGCGAGGCGTGGATGAGCCTCTCGGCGATCATCCTGACGAACGTGCGAGAGCAGCGCATGCCGCTCAACCGGCCCCCCCTGACCCAGCGCGAGATCGCCCAGATCGAGGTCTGGACCCTCAGCGGATATGCAGAGTGAGCGAGGAGATGGAGCCATGATGAGGCGACTGATCCTGACAACCGCCGCGCTGGCCGGCCTGGGAGGGGCGCTCGCGGCGCTGACCCTCCTGGCGCCGGCCGAGGCGGCCTGTGACGATCCGGAGCTCTGCCGGCCCCAAGAGACGCGGCTCGATGACGACGCGTACCTGCGGGCGGTGAGCCTCGACGTCCGCGGCGTCGTGCCCTCCCCCGACGAGTACGGGGCAGCCGCCGATCTCGATCAATGGCTCGACTCTCCCGAGTTCGCCGCGCGCGTCGTGCGGCGACACCGCGAGCTGCTCTGGCCGAACATCGAGAACGTCAACCGCATCTACCACTTCCGCCGGGCCATGGCCGGCGCGCGCGTCGGCGGCGAGACCCTCTGGCTCCAGAGCAGCTCCGCGTCGCGCTTGGCCCTGCGCGGCCACACGGCCGCCACCTGCGAGGACGTGCCGGCGACCTTCGACGGGTCGGGCCGCCCGATCACCCGCACGGTCACCATGAGCGACGGAGACGAGGCCCAGGTCGAGGGCTACGTCCTGGTCCGGCCCTACTGGGATCTCTCGGTCGAGCTCAAGGTCTGCGCGCTGGACGCACAGGCCGGGCGGACCTCGGCCGGCGGCACCGACTGCAGCACGACCGCCGCCGTCAACGACACCGGCTGCGGCTGCGGCCCGAACCTCCGCTGGTGTCACACCGGCGCGGTGATCGACGAGGTGCTCACCTCGTTCCAAGAGGAGCTCGAGCGGCGCATCGCCGACCACCTGAGCGCCGACGAGCCCTACCACGCGCTCTTCACCTCGCGGCGAGCGGCGGTCAACGGGCCGCTCGCGCACTACTGGAGACACCACCGGCTCACCTACAGCAGCGTCCAGCTCGTCCCCGAGGCGCTCGACGTCGAGAGCCTCCCGGAGACACGCCTCGAGGACGCGGCGGGCGGCCTCGGGTGGGATCAGGACGACGCGTGGCACTCGATGGAGCTGCCCGACGAGCACGCCGGCCTGCTGACCCACCCCGTCTATCTCCTGCGCTTCCAGACCAACCGCGCGCGCGCCAGCCGCTTCTACGACGCGTTCCTCTGCCAGCCCTTCCAGCCGCCCGAGGGCGGCATCCCGGTCGAGGACGAGATCGCGTCGCTCCAGCCCGACGTCCAGCAGCGGCCCGGCTGCAACTACTGCCACGCGATCCTCGAGCCGGCCTCCGCGCACTGGGGGCGCTGGACGCAGCAGGGGGGAGGCTTCCTCCCGCCCGACCACTACCCCGAGTTCCGACAGGAGTGCGCGGACTGCGGGCGCGGCCTCGAGCAGTGCAGCGATCTCTGTCGATTGAACTACGTGACGCGCGCGTACTCGCCGGAAGAGGAGCCGAACCTCGGGCGGCTGCGCGCCTTCGAGTTCCTCCGCCCCGAGCACGAGGCGTTCGTCGACCAGGGCCCCTCGGCGCTCGTCCGCGAGGGGCTCGCCGACGGCCGCTTCACCCGGTGCACGGTCCGCCGCACGGCCGAGTGGCTGCTCGGCCGGAGCGTCTCCGACGCGGAGGAGCCGTGGGTGCGCGAGCTCACCGCGCGCTTCCTCGAGAGCGACTTCCGCTACCGCGAGCTCGTGCGCGCGATCGTGACGAGCGAGACCTACCGGAGGGCGCTGTGATGCGACGCTCACTCCTCCTCCTCGTCCTGTGCGCGAGCGCGGGCTGCACGAGCACGGTGGCCGTCGATCACGAGGATCACGAGCTCGGTGATCCGACCGCGGTCGACCTCGGCGCCGATCCCTGGCGCGTGCGCCGGCGCATGGACATCGATCAGCTCGACCGATCGATCCGCGTCGTCACCGGCGGGATCGGCTGGGATCGCGGCAGCACGCCCGAGACCCGCGTCAGCAACTTCGGCGTCTACGCGGACACGCTCGGCGTGCCCGACTTCGTCAACTCGAGCGCCGAGGACCTCAGCGCGTCGCTCCTCTTCGCGAAGTTCCTCGACGACGCGTCGCGCAGCACCTGCCGGCGCCTCGTCGATCGCGAGGCGGGGACCAGCACGGCCGACGGCGAGCCGCAGGGCACCTTCGCGCCGATCGACGTGAGTGAGGCCTCGCCCGAGCAGGCCGACGTCGACGCGGCGCTCTCGAGCCTGCTGCTGCGCATGCACGGCAGGCGCGTCGCGGTGGGCTCAGCGGAGCTCACCCCGTGGCGCGAGCTCCACGCGCGCATCGCGGCCACGGCGGCCGCCACCGAGACGCCCCGCCGCGGCTGGGAAGGCGTCTGCGTCGCGCTCCTCACTCACCCGGACTTCTACACCTATTGATCAACAGGCTGAGGCGAGTGCCATGTCCATGAAGAACTTGCTGGCGCGCGGACCGCGCGACGACCTGCACGACTCGACGACGCACGGCCGGCGCGAGCTCTTGCGCCGCGTCCTCTTCGCGGGCGGCGCGGCGGCGCTCGGCGGAGCGGGCCTCGGCACCCTCGCGCGGCTCGCGCAGGGACAAGACGAGGAGCCGGCCGAGGATCGCTTCTACGTCTTCGCCTACTTCAACGGCGGCTGGGACACGCTGCTCGGCATCGATCCGCGCGATCCGGGGGTCTTCACCGACGACAACGTCGGCGTCACGCGCATCCAGCCTGGATACGGGTTCCAGTCCGCTGCCGAGTTCCGTGAGCCGCCCGCCCTCGTGCCGGGCACGAGCATCCTGCTCGGGCCGGCGGCGCGCCCGCTCGACGCGGTCGGCGATCGGCTCGCCGTCGTGCGCGGGATGAGCATGGACACGCTCACCCACGAGGTCGGCCGCCGGCGCTTCCTCACCGGCAAGCCTCCGTCGGGGCTCTTGGCCCGCGGCTCGGCCGGCAGCGCGTGGCTCGCCTCGCGCTTCGGCGGCGATCGGCTGATCCCGAACCTCACGGTGCGCGTCGAGTCGTTCAACCCCGAGCTGGCCACCGAGGTCTCGGCGCTGCGCGTCTCGAGCTCGTCCGATCTGGTCGCGCTGCTGCGGCGGGCCGACCCGGTGATGGACCCGGAGATCGAGGACGCGATCGACGCGCTCCACCACGACGAGGCGAGCTGCCCGCGCTCGCTCTCCTCGCCGATCCTGCGCGCGAGCGACTCCTCGCACCGCCGCATGCGCGCGGTGCTCGAGGCCGACGTGCAGGCGCTCTTCGACTTCTCGGTGGACCCGACCTCGATCGCCGACCCCGCGCTCCGCGCGAAGATGGAGCAGCTGCACGCTCACTTCGCGCTGCGCGGCTCCGGGCGGCGTCCCGCCCACGAGCAGGCGGCGATCGCCGGCCAGGCGCTCGCCCACGGCGTCGCGCGCGTCGTGACGATCCAGGCCAACCCGACCTCGCTCGACACGCACTTCGACGACTGGGAGGACGCCCAAGGCCCGCGGCAGCGCGACGCCTTCGAGGCGATCGCGCGGCTCGTCGAGTACCTCGGTTCGGTGGAGTACGGCGGAGGCGAGTCGATGCTCGACCGCACGACGATCGTCGGCTTTAGCGAGTTAATGCGCACGCCGCTCCTCAACGCGCGCGGCGGGCGCGACCACTGGCTCACCAACAGCGCCTTCCTGATCGGCGGCAACATCCGACGCGGCGCGGTCATCGGCGCGTCGAGCGACGCCGGCATGTCACCGCAGGCGGTCGACCTCGAGACCGGCGCCGTCGATCCGGGCGGCGAGGTGATCCGTCCCGAGCACATCTGGCGGACGCTGCTCGCCGACGCGGGGCTCGCCGATGATCAGGCCGACCTCCGCGCGCCGATCATCCCCGCGCTCCTCGCCACCTGAAGAGGAGCGCGGAACGAAGTGAGGGCTGTCTCCGCTTCCGTCTCCCACGGCGCCGCCGTGACGGCGCTCGCCGTCCTCTCGATCCTCCTCGCCTCGAGCACGGCGCTCGCGCAGCGCCGCGTCGCGCTCGCGCCGCTCGAGGGCGGAGGC
>JAEZBP010000389.1 GCA_023427125.1 Pseudomonadota bacterium
TGATCGACTTCCTGCGCGCGCCCGACGGCCGCCCCTGCATGGTCACCGAGCTGCTCCACGGCTCGGATCTCTCCGACCACGTAGCGAAGGAGGGCAACCTCGCGCCGAAGGAGGCCGCGCGCGTCGCGCGCGACGTGTGCCTCGGGCTCGCCGCCGCGCACGCGGCGGGGATCCTCCACCGCGACATCAAGCCCTCGAACGTCTTCATCACCGAGAGCGGCGAGGTGAAGCTCCTCGACTTCGGCGTGGCCAAGCTCGAGGGAACGAACCAGCTCACGCACGCCGGCGCGTTCATCGGCACCCCCGCGTACATGTCGCCCGAGCAGGCGGCGTCGCCCTCGGACGTCGACGAGCGCAGCGAGATCTACGGCGTCGGGGCGGTGCTGTATCACATGCTCAGCGGGCAGCCGCCCTACGGCACGCTCGACGCGACGCAGACGCTCACGAGGCTCCTGAGCGGCGAGCCTCCGCGCCTCGGCTCGCTCGCGTCGTCGGTGCCCGAGGGGCTCGCGGCGCTGGTGGAGCGCGCGATGTCGCGATCGCCCGAGGATCGCTTCGCCACGATGAAGGACTTCGCCGCCGCGCTCGAGCCCTACGCGAATGAGGCGACCGACAGCGCGGTCGAGCAGGAGGCCCGCTGGCTGCGCCCGCGCGCGATCCTCACGATCACCGGCGCGACGCTGATCGCGGGCCTCTGGGCCGCCGCGATGGCCTTCGAGATCGGGACGCTCGCCGGCGCGTTCGCACAGCCGTGGCCGGAGTGGGCGCTGATCGTGCTGCGCGTCACGCCGGGCGCCGCGATGCTCCTGGCGATCATCCTCGGCCTGCGCTCGCTGATCGCGCGCTGGCGCAGCGCGCCGAGGGTCGAGGCGCTGCTCGTCGGGCTCAAGCGCACGACGTCGGTCGCGATCGCCGCGCTCGGCACGCTCGAGGCGCTGCGGCTCGGGGCCGCGCTCTTCGGGATCTCGACGGGCCTCGCCGAGGCGCAGGAGGCGATCATCAGCCTCGCCGGGGCCGGCGTGGCCGGCGCGTTCGTCGCCGCGCTCGGCGCCCGCTTCAGCGGCCGCAAGAGCAAGGCCTGAACGACTCGAAGGCAAGATCGCCGAGCGGCATGCCGCTCACCGGACCGCAGTGAAGGGCCAGCCAACTCAAATCAAAGGCTGTCGCAAACTCGTCGGGCCCGGAGGATTGCCGAGCGGAGCGGTTCCGGCTGACCGGACACCGGGGATGGGAAGCGCCAACGGGCGGTGCCGCGTAGCTCGGCCGGCGCGCTCGCGAAGCGCGCGCAAAAGCCAGCTCAGAGCCCGCTCAGGCGATCGCGCAGGCGGGTGAGCCGCCGGCGCTCGGCTGCGTCGAGGCCGCGGCTGCGCAGCGCGCGCTCGACGTAGGGCAGCGCGTCGCGCCCGTAGATCTGCTCGAGCGCCTGCGCCGCCGCGCTCGCCGCGGTGCGCTCGCGCGCGGCGCGGACGAGATCGTGCAGCATCGGGCGGAAGCGCGAGGAGCCCGCGTCGACCCGGTGCGCCGCGCGATAGTGGCGGACCGCCGGGGCCCACTCGCCCTGCAGCCGGTGATGCCGGGCCAAGAGGAGGGGCGCCCGTGCGTCCTCCGGGTGCGCGCGCTGATAGCGGCGCACGTCGCGCAGCTGCTCGGCGTCGAGCCAGCGCCCGCGGAAGATCTGGCGGCGCGACTCGCGCAGCTCTTCGGGCAGCGGGCCTGCGTTGAAGGGGTTGGTCGGGTCGGTCTCGGAGTCTTCGGCGGTCGCCGCGTCGGCCTCGGGATCGCTCGGGGCGCTCGCGTCGTTCTCGCCAGTGACGGCGGGATCGCCCTCGATGGTGGTCTCTCCGTCGTCCCCGGAGACCGCGGGATCGTCGCCTCCCCAGAGCGCCCACGCGCCACCGAGGATCCCGATGAGCGCCACCGCCCCGAGCGCGACCGGCAGCACGGGCAGCTTCGACTTCGTCTTCGCCGCCGCGGTCTTCGCCTTTGGCGAGGAGGACGCGGCCTTCGCCTTCGCCGACGGAACGGAGTCGAGCGTCGCGAGCTCCGAGCCTCGGAGCGACATGGTCGGCTCGGTGCCGCTGATCGCCGGAGGGCGCTCGGTCTGAGCCTCGCCGCTCACGACGCGGGCCGCGGGGGACGGGAGCGCGTCGAGCGCGCTCAGCATCTCGCGGGCGCTCGCGTAGCGCTCGAGGCGATCCTTCGCGAGCGCCTTGTGCACGAGCGCGCTGAGCTCGGGCTTCGGGCTCAGCCCCGGCCGGACGCTCTCGAGCTCCGGCACCGCCTGGCCGAGGTGCGCGCGGATCGTCTCGAGCTTGGTCTTGCCCTCGAAGGGCGGCCGGCCGGTGAGGAGCTCGAAGAGCACGATGCCGACGGAGTAGACGTCGCTGCTCGCGTCGGCGGTGGCGGCGGCGGCCTGCTCGGGCGCCATGTAGGTCGGCGTGCCGACGACCGTTCCGTCGGCGGTCAGCGTGGGGAACGCGCCGGGATCGGTGGCCATGTCGCTGCGCACCTTCGCGAGCCCGAAGTCGAGCAGCTTCACGTGGGTGCCGCCGTCGGCCAGCGGGAGGAGGAAGACGTTGGCCTGCTTGATGTCGCGGTGGAGCACGCCCTTCTGGTGGGCCTCCGCGAGGCCGAGCAGGATCTGGCGCACGATGATGATCGCCTGGTCGGGCGCCATCGCGCCGGCGCGCAGGCGCTGCTCGAGGCTCTCGCCCTCGAGCAGCTCCATGACGAGGTAGCCGCTGCCGTCGTCGAGCACGCCGCTGTCGATCAGGCTCACGACGTGAGGGTGGGCGAGCCGGCTCAGCGTCTTCACCTCGCGCTCGAAGCGCTGGCGCAGCCCGACGTTCGGCAGCAGCTCGGGGTGGAGCACCTTCACCGCGACGGGGCGATCGATGCCGAGGTGGGTCGCCCGGTAGACCATCCCGAGCCCTCCCTGCCCGAGCGGCCCGTCGATGCGATAGCGACCGGAGAGGGTCTCGCCGAGCCAGCGATCGGGAGGTGCTTCCGACACGGCCGCGAGCATACCCGTCGGGCGACGTATCCTCTACGCATCACGGTTGGTGCATGCTTTTCAGGTTGACGTGGCGGCGTCGCCTCGCGTGTCGAGGGTAGGCCGCCTCTCGTGGGCCCTCGAGGCGCTGCCGTTCCACGTCGATCGGCTCCTCGTCCTCGTCGCCGGGACCGGCGCGCGCACCCCACGGATGGCTCGAGGCCGCTCAATTGCCGCGGATCAACGCGCAGATCAGCCGCCGACTTCAAATCGAGGAACGCCCCGATCGGATCGCAGCTTGAAATGCGTGGCGCCCGAGGTCGTCGTGTGTCATTCTGTCGCGCCCGTGAGCCGCAGTACGGAGACATCGGTGCTCGATCGCGGCGGCACCGTGCTGGCCGGGCGCTATCGCGTCGGTGAGCTGCTCGGCGTCGGCGCGATGGGCAGCGTGTGGGTCGCCGAGCAGATCGTGCTGCGGCGCAAGGTCGTCGTGAAGTTCCACGAGGCGTCGTTCGCGGCCGCGGGTGGAAAGATCGCCGTGGCGCGCTTCCTGCGCGAGGCGCGGACGCTGGCCTCGGTGCGGCATCGCAACGTGACGGAGCTCTACGAGGTGGGCCACACGCCGAGCGGCGAGCCCTATCTGATCCTCGAGCTGCTCGAGGGAGAGACGCTGGCGCGCCGGTTGACGCGGGAGCGGACGCTGATCATCGGCGACGCGCTCCACGTGGCCACCGAGCTCTGCCGGGGCCTCGAGGCGGTGCATGCGGCGGGCGTCCTCCATCGCGACATCAAGCCGGAGAACATCTTCCTGCACGAGCAGGACGGCGAGCTCATCCCGAAGCTGCTCGACTTCGGCCTGGCGCGCCCGATCACGACGGGGGAGAGGCTCACCTGGAGCGGCAGCGCGGTCGGGACGCCGGGCTACATGGCGCCGGAGCAGGCGCGCGGTCGCACCGATCTCGACGGACGGGCCGACCTCTTCTCACTCGGCGTGACGCTCTACGAGATGCTCAGCGGCGAGCTGCCCTTCGCGGGCGAGACGATGAGCGAGCTGCTCCACGCCGCCGCGTCGGACGATCCGATCCCGCTCGTCGTCTCGCGTCCGGATCTGGCGGGGCCGCTCGCCGACGCGGTGCAGAAGGCGCTCGCCAAGCGGCCGAGCGACCGCTTCACGGACGCACGCGCGATGCGCCTGGCCCTGAGCGCCGCGCGATCGAGCGTGCCCGCGCCGGCGGTGTCCGCGGTGCGCGCGCGGGCCCGTCGCAACGCGACCACGCCTCCGTACCGGTAGCCGACGCTACTTCTCGCTCTTCGCCTCGACCGCGGGAGCCGGGCTCGGCGGCGTCGCGCTCGGCGGCGTCGCGCCCCTCGCCTCGCTCTTCGGCGGCGAGAGCTTCTGCGACTCGCGGGCGAGCGCGGTCAGCTCCTCCAGCTTCTTGTGCAGGATCACCTTGTCGCCGACGCCGCTCACGTGGCTCGTCGGGATCTGGATCGTCTGCGTGCCGATGAGCGGCTTCTTCATGTGGAAGGCCTCGAGGAGCTCACGCTCGAGCTTCACGACCAGGGTGTCGATACGCCAGCTCGACGAGTCGAGCGCGATGTCCGACACCTGGCCGATCTCCCGTCCATCCTGCGAGATCACGTCCTTGCCCGACAGCTCCGAGAATTTCATGCGGCTCATCGGCCCTCCGTGAGCCCTATCCATACCAAGAAAAGCGGCTCCGCAGGAAGGATAACGATCAGCGCCTGGCGGCGAGCGCCCGGTCGAGGTCCTCGCGGGTGACCACCTCGTCGACGTCGAGGGTGTCCTCCTCGTCCATGCGGAAGAGCAGGCGATGGTGGATCCCGAGCCGCGCCGAGCAGAGGCCGTGCATCCCCTCGAGCCGCTTGGCGTGGCGCCACGCCTCCGGACGGCCCGCGCCGAGCGCGCCCGCGGCGGCGATCGCGGCCGACGCGATCTTCACCGGCAGGCTCTCGAGCGAGGCGCTCGCCTTGGCCGACCACACCGGGATGCGCAGCCCGCGCGAGGTGACCTCCTCGCCGGCCTCCTCCTCGAGCGCCGCCTCCTCGCGCTCGCGCGCCACCGCCGCCGGGTGCTTCGCCACCTCTTCGGCGCGGCGCCGCAGCTCGGCGCGCTCGAGCTGGCCCTCGCGGATCCGCTCCTCGAGCTCGCGGATCTTGCGCCGGTGATCGCGCGCCGCCTCCGCGTCCGCCGCCTGCGCGGCCCGCTCCTTCTCGGTCTTGGCGGCCTTCTTCATGGTGGCCGCCGCCTTGGCCTCGATCTCCGCGAGCTGCTCCTTGTGCTTGCCGAGCTCGCGCTCGTGCACCTGCACCATCGCCCGCGCGTCGCGCGCCTCGTCGCGCATGCGCTCGAGCTCCAGCTTCAGCGCGGCCTTCTCCTCGTCGGCGGCCTTCGCGAGGCGGCGCTCCTCCACCATCAGATCCCAGAGCTCCCACGCCGGATCGTCGGGCGGCGCCCCGAGCCGATCGCGCGCCCACTCGATCTCCTTCAGCAAGGTCTCGCTGTCCTTGCTGTGCTCCGGATCGAGGCAGCCGCGCGCCACGATGACCCCGAGCGCCGGATAGGGCTCGAGCAGCTCGTACGCGACCTCCATCGGCGGCGCGGCGCCCCCGGCGATGTGCGCGCGGCACTCCGCCTCGAGCATCGCGAGCGCGCGCTCGGTCGGCGCGCGCAGCTCGCGGCCGAGGGCGACGTGCCTCGGCACCTTCTGCGGATCGGTGAAGCGCGGCAGGTGGCGGGCCACGACCGCGTCATGGCCCCAGTCGTGCGCGCACGTGACGAGCTCGGCGCGCAGATCGTCGAGGGTCAGCGTCTCGGGGAGCGTCCGCCCGCCGAGCTCCTCGAGCGCGCGCTCGGCGTCCTCCATGCGCTCGCAGTCGAGGAAGACCTGAAGGCACGCGTCGAGCTGATCGGTCTCGAGCGCCTCGAGCGGCAGGCGCGCCAGATCGGCGGGGTGCTCCTTCAGGAGCTCCTCGGCGCCGAGGAACTCGTGCAGGCGCCGCCGGTACTCGCGCATCGGAGTGCCGGCGACCGGCGACCACGCCTCGCCGCGCTCCTTCTCCGCGCAGCACTTCTTGTACTTCTTGCCGCTGCCGCAGGGGCAGGGATCGTTGCGGCCGACCTTGGGGGTGGCCCGCCGCGCGGTGAAGCCCGAGGCGACGACGTGCGAGCGCGTCGGCCGCAGCGCCTCGAGGGTCGGCGTCGCGCCGAGGTCGGCGAAGAGATCCTCCTCCCGCTCCTTCTTGCGATCGAGCTTGTAGAGCTCGTCGAGGTGCGGATCGGCGATGCGCAGCGCCGCCTGTCGCGCGTAGCCCTCGCCGACCCAGCCGGGCCGCGCGCGCGCGAGCGTGCGCAGGACCTCGTTCAGCACGCCGGGCCAGGGCCCCGACGGCTCGAGGTGCGTGTAGAGCGCCGCCACGCTCGCGAGCTGGAAGCGATCGAGGCGGCGCGAGCCGAGCAGGCGCTCGAGGATCGCGAGGCGCTCGGGGTGCGAGGCGACGAGGACCTGGCCCGCGCGATCGTCGATGGCGTCCGGAAAGATCCGCTCGACCACCTCGGCGCTCGCGGGCTGGCCGTGCGCGAGCATCACCAGCGCGAGCGTGGTCGCTCCGTCCACCTCGCGGGTCTCGAGCGCGTGCGAGAGCGCGGCGCTCGCCCGCTCGGGGGGCAGCGTCGCGGCCAGCCGCCGTATCTCCTCCACCACGGGCTCGAGGGTGGCGGCCTCTTCGACGAGGCGACCCAGGTCCGACGAATCCTCGGGAGAGGGCTGCATTCGAGCGGACGTTGCCCCACGTTCGGTCCGCCGGCAAACGCGCGCAGGGCGCGGAGAGGCGCCTGCCCCGAGCCCGTGCCCGGCTGTTCGGTCAGCGTGGGCAGATCGCCCGCTACGCGCCCACGGCGGCGCGGCGCGGCGCGGTCCGCTCGGGCACGCGCTGGAGCTGGCCGAGGAACGTGTCGGCCCAGGCGAAGACGTCCTCGCGGCGGACGACCTCGCGCATCGCGCGCATGCGTCGCCGCTGCTCCTCGGGCCCCATGCTGCACGCCCGCGCGATGGTCTCCGCGCACGCGATGCGATCGTTCGGGTTCACGAGGAGCGCGCCCTCGCCGAGCTGCGCGCCGGCCCCCGCGAACTCGCTCAGCACCAAGACGCCCTGCTCGTCGACGCGCGAGGCGCAGTACTCCTTCGCCACGAGGTTCATGCCGTCCTTGAGCGGCGTGACGAGCGCCACCTGCGCGGCGCGATAGAAGCCGCGCAGCTCGCCGCGCGAGATGGCCTTGTGCATGTAGAGCACGGGCACCCAGCCGGGGCGGCTGAGCTCGCCGACGATCTCGCCGACCAGCCGCTCGATGCTCTCGCGGAGCGCGTGGTAGGAGGGGATGTCCTCGCGGCTCGGCACGACGACCTGCACGAGCGTGGTCGTCCCGCGCAGCTCCGGGTGGCGGCGCAGCGCCTCGCGGAACGCGAGCAGCCGCTCGAGGATGCCCTTGGTGTAGTCGAGGCGATCGACCCCGAGCACGAGGCGCCGGCCCGGCATGTCGCGCGCGAACATCTCCATCGCCGCGAGGGCCTCGGGGCTCTGTGCGTCGCGCTCCTCCGCGGCGAAGTCGACGCCGATCGGGAAGTCGCCGACGCGCGTGCTCCGCAGGGTGCCGCGCACCCGATAGCTGGCCACGTGCCCGTCGTCGCCCTTCGAGACGAGCTCGAGGGGCCGCACGCTCTGCACGCTGCGCACGAAGTTCTGTCGATCGCCCGCGGTCTGCAGGCCGACCAGATCGTAGGCGAGCAGCGCGTCGACCACCGGCTCGCGCCAGGGGAGCTTGCGGAAGATGTCGACCCCGGGGAACGGGATGTGGAAGAAGAAGCCGACGCGGTTGTCGACGCCGAGCCGGCGCAGCTCGGCGCCCACGAGGATCAGGTGGTAGTCGTGCACCCACACGACGTCCCCGGGCCGCGCGTGCCGCGCGATCGCCTTCGCGTACTTGCGGTTCACCTGCACGTACGCTTCCCAGTACGCGGGGTCGAAGTTGCAGTTCGTCTGCAGGTCGTGGAAGAGCGGCCAGATGATCTCGTTCGAGAACCCCTGATAGAACGCGTCGCGCTCCTCGGCCGAGAGCTCGACCGGGACGATCGCGTGCTCGCCGTCGAAGCCGCGGAGCGCCTCTTCGAGCTCCTCACCGCTGACGTCGACGGTCCCGGGCCAGCCGATCCACGCGCCGGAGTGCCTCGTGAGGACCGGCTGCATCGCCGCGACGAGCCCACCCGAGGCCGGCTCCACCTCCACGCCCCCCTGCTCGCGCTGGCGCACCACGACCGGGAGCCGATTTGCCGCGACGATCAGCCTCTCCTCGCCTCCGATGCTCACGCCACCTCCTGCTCGCGGTCACCCGCCATGAACTCCCTGCGCAGGGAGAGCTAGGACCCCCGTCCCGAGATGCGATTCGGGTCCCTCCATGCGCGGAGCCTCGTGCGGCAGAGGGGCACGTATGCACCAACGCGCCTCGGCTCAAGCTCGCGCCGAGGGCAGCCGATGCCCGGACCGAGACCCGGTGGCGCCGCTCACCGAGCGGCGAGCCAGCTTTCTACCTTGAGGCCCGGGACACGCGAAAACTCCTTCACGTTGTCCGTCACGACGGTGACGCCGAGCGCCAGCGCGTGGGCGGCGATGAGCATGTCGTTGGGCCCGATCGGTGTGCCAGCGCGCTCGAGCCTCGCCCGCAACGCGGCGTAGTGCCGATCCGCGCCGTCTCCGAGCGGCGCCACCTCGATGTTGGCGAGGAGCTCCTCGACCCTGGCCGTCAGGACCGAGGATCCCTTCTTCGCCGCGCCGAAGCGCAGCTCGCACGCGACGACGATGCTCGTACCGACCGCGGCGTCCCCCACCGCGATGACGCGTCGTGCGAGCTCGCCTGCCGGGTTGCGGATGAGCTCCGAGAGCGCGTTTGTGTCGAGCAGATAGGAGAACACTCGGCTGCTATCCGATCTCGACGTCGTCGAGCGGGAGCAGACCCTCATCCACGTCGGGGAGAGTCTCGTCGCAGGTCGACCATGACGCGAGGAGCGCCGTGAGCGACCTGCGCGGCACCGGCTCCACGATTAACCGATCGCCGTCCTTGGTGATGATCGCCTCGTCACCCGGCAGCTCGAGCTCACGAGGGATCCGAAGCGCCTGGTTGCGACCGCTGGTGAAGAGCCGGACGCGTCGCGCAGTGGTCACGGACTCAGCATAGGCCCCAAGCCCATGTCGTCGCCAGGTGGGATGACGCGCCTCAGTCACCCGGAGGCGCGACCGTGAGCGCGCGGAGCAGGCCGTACCACTCTTGCCTGAGCGCGATCCGCTCGGCGGAGAGCTCGCTCGAGCGGCCCGCGAGCGCGTCGACCCGCCCGACCCCCTGCGCCACCGCCTGCCCGAGCCGCCGCCGGATCGCTCCGCCGCTCGCCACGTTGCGCAGCGCATCGAGGGTCGCCCGCCGCTCCTCGAGCGCCTCGTACTCGACCCGCAGATCTTCACCCACCGTCTCGAGCTCCTCCTCGACCGCGGTGAGCCGATCGGCGATCGCGCGCAGCCGCTCCACCATCGGATCGTCGCCCAAGAGCAAGAGCAGCGCCGAGACGTACGCGTGATCCGGATCGGCCGCGATGTTCACCCGCGACCTCGTGCGGCGCAGCAGATCGAAGACCACCGCGCCCGCCCCCTGCTCATCCACCGCGACCGGCAGGAAGTAGCCCTGCGGCGTCGCGATCGAGCCGCTCGGCAGCCGCCGCGGCTCGAAGCCCTCGAGGGCCGGCGCGAACACGAAGATGCGCGCCTCTCCGGCCCGCGTGCTCGTCACGGCGAAGCGCCGGCGGTGCACGCTCTGCAGCTCCACCTCGAGCACGCCGCCGGCGAGGCCGGTCGCGCGGATCTCCGCCTCGGTCTCTTCGACGCTCTCCTCGACCGCGACCGAGCGCTCGATCGCGAAGGGCACGAACGCGTGGGCGCGCGCCGCGATGGTGCCGGTCACGCCGTCGCCGACGAAGCGCTCGCCCGCGTAGATCGCCACCGGGCCGGTGAGCAGCGGCGCCTCCGACGGATTGCGGAAGAGGACGGCGCGATAGGGGTGCGTCCGGCTGAGGGCGCCGCCCGGCGCCGGCTTGTAGAGGAGCGCGAGCTCGCCCTCGGTGGCGCCGTCGACGAAGGGCACGAGGCCCGACTCGCCGCGGCCGAGATCGAAGCCCTCGACCGATCCGAACAGGCCGCCCTCTTCGCTCGCGCGATCCTCGAACGCGAGGAGCGCGCTCGACGCCTCGGTGGGCCGATCCTGCGGAGGAGGGCTCGGCGGCGGCGGGATCAACGGCGACGGGATCGGCGGCGGCGGGTTCGTGACCCGGTTGCGCACCATCCGCCCGGCGCGCGTCGACATCTCCGGCTGACCGCGCTGCGCCATCCCGTACGCCATGTTGACCTCGCTCGGCGGCTCGTTCGCCATGTCGAGCTCGCTCGGCCCGGCCGCGAGGGACCCGAGCGCGGGCGCCGCGGGCTCGCGCACCAGCCTTCCGTCGGCGCCGAAGCGCGGCCGGCTCGCGGTGCGCGCCTCGCGCACGTCGAAGCGGAACGAGAGCGGCACCTCCGTCGAGAGTGTCAGCGCGACGTCCTGCCAGGGCTCGCTGGTCGGGTTGTCGACCACCGCGAGCCCCTGCACGTGCACGCGGCCCTGTTCACCCACGACGAGCCGATAGGTCGGCCGAAAGCCCGGCAGCTCGGTCACGTAGGAGATGCGCAGATCGCGCGCGCCCTCGGCGGCGAGCCCGACTTGCAGGCGCACGTCGTCGCCGCTCTGCGCGGGCAGCATCCGCACGCCGGTGATCAGGAGCGAAGCGGAGTGACGGTGGCTCGGCACCTGCGCAGGAGCCGCCTCGTCGCCGCCCACGGCAGGTGCCGAGACGCCGTCCCGCCGCGGAGCGACCCGTGCGGTCGCCGCGCCGGCGCCGTCGACCACGGTCAGCGTGCGCAGCACGTCGTCGACCTGCGCGGCCGGCACCAAGAGATCGACCGTCCTCTGGTCGGCGCGGCCCCGCCGCTCGAAGTGCGCGAGCCCGTTCTGATAGAGCACCACGCGCGAGAGCCGCAGCGGCTCGCCGGGCGCGGCGAAGCTCACGGTGTCGCGCACCGCGCCGCAGCCGGCGAGCAGCAGCGACGCGGCGAGGATCGATCGAGGCAGCGTTCGAGTCATGACGGTCTCCTCCTCGCCTCGATGTACGCCGCGGCGAGAGAGCCCGTCGTAAGCCTTCGGTAAATGCGCTCTTCAGAGCTCGCGCAGGACGCGGCACGGGTTGCCGGCCGCGAGCACGCCGGCCGGGACGTCGCGGGTGACGACCGCGCCGGCGCCGATGGTGGTGCCCTCGCCGATCGAGACGCCGGGGAGCACGATCGCGCCGCCGCCGATCCAGACCCGCGAGCCGATGCGGATCGGCTTGGCGAGCTCGACGCCGGAGATGCGCGTCGCCGCGTCGAGCGGGTGCGTCGCGGGATAGAGCTGCACGTAGGGGGCGAAGAAGACGTCGTCGCCGACGTCGACGCGCGCGCAGTCGAGGATGACGCAGCCGAAGTTCGCGTAGAAGCGCGCGCCGAGGAAGATGTTAGCGCCGTAGTCGCAGTAGAAGGGCGGCTCGATCCAGGACTTCTCCCCGATCGCTCCGAGCAGCTCGCCGAGCACGCGCGCGCGGGTGGTCTCGTCGCCGGGCGCCGAGCCGTTGAGCTCGCGCAGGAGCCACCGGCAGCGCTCGCGCGCGGCGACGAGCGCCGGATCGTTCGGATCGTAGAGCTCGCCGGCGAGCATCTTGTCCCTCTCGCTGCGCATCCTTCTTTTTGGTCGGTAGCCGCTGGGCGTGCTCGTCGAAAGGGCCGGGGCCTCGCCTTCGGCTCGGCTCCCGGCTCCGTCCGCATCGATGGGGCTGCCGCGGATGCTCGCCGGCCGGCTGTCGCAGAATCGAATCACCGCGCTCGGAGGACGCCGAGCGGAGCGCTTCAACCGCTCAACTGGACACCGGGGACGGGAAGCGCC
>JAEZBP010000458.1 GCA_023427125.1 Pseudomonadota bacterium
ACCCCGACCGGCCGGACGACCGAGAGCGAGAGCCCATCGAAGGCGGCGATCCGGGAGGCCCGCCGGAGGCGGGGCCCCCGCATCACCGCGCGAAGCGCGCACCACATCCAACCAAGCAAGGGCAGGGGCAAGGGCAAGGGCAAGGTCAAGGGCAGCCTTGACCCTGTCCACCCGAATGGGTACGTACCGACGTCCTGGATGGAGCCGATGGAACCCCGCAGCCGACACCTCCTCGTCGAGTACCACGGCTGCAACCGCGCCCTCCTCGATGACCTCAAGAGCATCGAGACCCTCATGACCGTCGCCGCCAAAGCGGCCGGCGTCACCATCGTCGCCTCGGCCCTCCGCCCCTTCGTGCCCCAGGGCGTCAGCGGCGTCCTCATCATCGAAGAGTCTCACCTCTCCATCCACACCTGGCCCGAGCACGGCTACGCCTCCGTCGACTTCTACACCTGCGGAGACGGACACCCCGAGCGCGCCCACGAGGCCCTCTACGCCGGCCTCGAGGCCACCCGCGCCGAGCTCCTCCTCGTCGAGCGTGGCCTCTGCCCCGAGTCCCCCGACCAGCCCGCCATGCGCGTCCTCCGGCACCACGCCGAGGGCGAAGCCCTCGCGCCGAGCCGGCCGAGCGACGACGCCGAGTAGAGCGCTGGAGCGGGCCGCCCCCGTGCACTACGTTGGCCGCCATGCGGATCGCGCTCCTCTTCGCGTCGCTCACGCTCGCGAGCGCCTGCGCTCAGCCCGAGGTCACCGTGCGCTTCGAGGGTCTCGTCGCAGGCCAGCCCGCCGAGTGCGGCCGCGCGTACGACGGAATCGGCACCACCGGCACCACCCTCGAGCTCCTCGACTATCGCCTCTACATCCACGACGTCCGCGTCGTCACCGAGGACGGCCGCGAGGTCCCGCTCGCGCTCACCCCCGATGACCGCTGGCAGAACGAGCGCGTCGCCCTCCTCGACTTCGAGGACGGCTGCGAGAGCGGCACCGCCGAGACCAACGCCTCGATCCGCGGCACCGCCGCCGAGCCCGGCCCCTTCACCGGCGTCCGCTTCACCCTCGGCCTCCCCGCCGATCTGAACCACGCCGACGCCTCGACCGCGACCGCGCCGCTCAACTACTCCTCGATGTTCTGGAGCTGGAACGCCGGCTACAAGTTCATGCGCGTCGAGGGCCGCACCACCGGCCTCCCGGACGGCTGGAGCTTCCACCTCGGCAGCGTCCGCTGCGAGGGCGACGGCCGCGGCAACATCACCGGCTGCCTCCAAGAGAACCGCGCGCCCGTGGCGCTCGACGGCTTCGATCCCGAGACCGGCGCCATCGCCGTCGATCTCGCCGCGATCCTCGACACGAGCGATCTCGACAGCGACGGCGGCGGCCCCGGCGGCTGCGAGAGCGGCGCCTCCGATCCCGAGTGCGGTCCCCTCTTCCACGCGCTCGGCCTTCCGTCCGGCGGCACACCGGCCGAGGGCCCGCAGCGGCTCTTCGCGGTGCAGTGAGATGCGGCGGCTCCTCATCGCCGCCACGCTCGCCGTGATCGGCTGCGGCCCCGAGGCCCCCGAGGAGTACGTGTGGGACCTGCCCCCCGGCTTCCCGGTGCCGCGCGTCCCCGAGGACAACCCGATGAGCGAGGCGAAGGTCGAGCTCGGCCGCTTCCTCTTCTACGACACGCGCCTCAGCGGCAACCAGACGCAGTCCTGCGCCACCTGCCATCAGCAGGCGCTCGGCTTCGCCGACGGACGGGCCCAGGGCCTCGGCTCGACCGGCGAGCTCCACCCTCGCTCGCCAATGGGCCTGACGAACATCGCCTACGCCGCCCGCCTCACCTGGGCGAACAACGTGCTCGCTCACCTCGAGGATCAGGCGCTCACGCCGTTGTTCGGCGACCGCCCCGTCGAGCTCGGCATGAGCGGGCGCGAGGCCGAGCTCCTCGCCCGCCTGAGCGACGACGCGGCCTACCCGATGATGTTCGCCGAGGCCTTCCCGGGCGACCCCGATCCGATCTCCGTCGGCAACGTCGTGCGCGCCATCGCCTCTTTCCAGCGCACGCTGATCAGCGGGAGCTCACCCTTCGATCGCTACACCTACCAGGGCGAGGACGGCGCGCTGAGCGAGCGCGCGCGCGCCGCGAAGGACCTCTTCGACTCCGAGCGGCTCGAGTGCTTCCACTGCCACGGCGGCTTCAACTTCGCAGACAACGTGCAGCACGACGGCACGGTCGCGTCCGAGATCGCCTTCCACAACAACGGCCTCTACAACATCGACGGCCGCGGCGGGTACCCCGAGCCCAACCGAGGCATCTACGAGCAGACCGAGGACCGCCGCGACATGGGCCGCTTCCGCGCGCCGACCCTGCGCAACATCGCGGTGACGGCGCCCTACATGCACGACGGATCGATCGCGACGCTCGACGAGGTGCTCGATCACTACGCCGCGGGAGGCCGCACCATCACCGAAGGCCCCTACGCCGGCGTCGGCGCGGAGAACCCGCTCAAGAGCATCTTCCTGCACGGCTTCACGCTCACCGACGACGAGCGCGCCGGTGTGCTCGAGCTCTTCGATGCCCTCACCGACGAGGAGTTCTTGAGCGACCCGCGCTTCGCCGATCCCTTCGCAGCGCCGTGAGCGCGACGAGGAGGAGCGAAGCGAGCGCCGCCGTCGGTGCGCGCGTCGCCACCACCGAGCAGCCGCACCCTCCGGCGTCGGGCGGAGGCGGCGGTGGCTCGGGGCCGGCGTCGGGCAAGCACTCGGCGGGCACGCCGCCGTCGCGCGGGATCCCCGTCGTGCCCCCGTCGATGCCGCCGAAGTAGGTGGCGATGTCCGCGCGCAGATCGGGCTCCCACGACGGGCAGTCCAGCCCCGTGGCCGAGCAGCGCGAACACTCGAGCAGCTCTTGCACGTCCTCGAAGCGCAGGAGCTCCTCGATCGTCTCGCCCCCGTCGATCGAGCGCCCGAGGGCGAAGCCGCCCGTCCGCTGATCGACGGCGACCCAGAGCTCGTCGCCGCGGCTCGCGAGGGCGCGCACGTCGACATCGTTCACCTGCTCGAAGACCGTCGCGCCGTCCCGCGCGACCCACAGGCCACGGCTCTCGTGGCTCGAGCCGGCCCACACGGTCCGGCCGTCCTCGGCGATCGCGAAGCCGCGCAGGGAGGGCAGCTCGAGCACGCTCGTGAAGGTGCGTCCACCGTCGTCGCTGTAGAGCAGGCGCTCGGGCCGCGGATCGACGGTGCCCCGCGCCATCCGCACGAAGAGCCGATCGGGGTCTCCGGGATCGACGCCGACCACGTGCGGCAGCCGCTCGCCGTTGACGAGCGCGATCTCCGTCCGCTCGAAGGTCTGGCCGCCATCGTCCGATCGCAGCAAGAACGCTTGACGGAGCACGTCCCCCGCCGGCGGGATGGCCGCGCTGACGTAGACCCGCGAGGGATCGCTCGGCGCGAGCAGGATGCGCTCGGTGAGGAGCTGCTCCTCGATCGGCGCGCCGACCGCCGCCCAGCTCCGCCCCGAGTCTTCGCTCCGCACCACGCGATCGGCGACGACCCCGCTCGAGACGAGCCCCCAGACCGCGTCGGCGCGGACCGGATCGGGCGCTACGTCGACCACGAAGACGTTGCGCACGAGCTCCTCGGGGTAGCGGTAGTCGCAGAGGTCGGGCTCGCCGCGCACGACGCCACCGAAGGTCGTGAGCACGACCGAGCCGTCGTCCGTGATCACGAGATCCGGATCCTCCTGCGTCGCGTCGGCGCCGAACGCGCTCGCGCAGGTCCAGCGCCAGCTCGCCCCGGCGTCGCGCGTGACGACGAGCCCGAACGTGGCGCCGAGGATCAGGTGATCGGGATCGCCCGGATCGAAGGCGATGCGCTCGATCTGGAGCGGCCGCCCATGCGCGCTCGCGCGGCCCGGCGACCAGGCGAGCCCGAACGCCAGGAGGCACGCGAGCCGCCTCACGCGCGGCGCCTCCGCATGGCAGAGAGCGCGGCGAAGATGACGAGCACGAGGGCGCCGCCGCTCCTCTCGCCTCCTCCCGCGCGGCACCCGCAGCCCGCCGGCTGCGGCGTGGTGACGCCGCCGTCCATGCCGGGCTCGACACCGGCGTCGAGCCCCCCGCCCGCGCCGGAGTCGGGCGGCCCAGCGTCGATGCACTCGGCGGGGATCGACGCGTCCACCGGCATTCCGGGGGGCGCGTCGAAGTAGCGCGTGAAGTCGATCGCCAGGTCGTCGATCCAGAACGGGCAGATCACGCCCGTCGCCGAGCAGGTCGGGCACTCCGGTCGGTCCTCGACCTCGTCGAGGTAGAAGAGCTCCTCGACGCTCTCCCCCTCGTCGTCGGAGCGGCCGAGCGCGAAGCGGCTGTTGAGCTGATCGACGCAGAGCCAGAGGGTCTCACCCCGGCTCTCGAGGCAGCGCACGTGCAGCGTGTTGACCTGCGTGAACGCGAGCGCACCGTCGCGCGCGACCCAGACGCCGTCGCCGGTCGCCGACCCGGCCCACACGGTGCGGCCGTCGTCCGAGAGGGCGAAGCCGCGCATCTGGTGCAGCGTGTGGGCGGTCACGAAGGTGTCGCCGCCGTCCTCGCTGACCAAGAGGCGCTCGGGCTCGCGGTCCAGCGTGCGGCGCGGCATCCGCACGAAGAGGCGCTCGGCGTCGGTGGGATCGACCCCCACGACGATCGGCGTCTCCTCGCCCTCGAGGATCTCGATCTCGATCGGCGTGAAGCGCTCGCCGCGATCGGTCGAGCGATAGAGGAGCGCGCGGCGCGGCATGAGGGCGGTCCGAGGCACGAGCCCGGTGACGTAGACCCGCGCCGGATCGCTCGGGGCCAGCGCGACGCTCGCGAGCAGCGCGTCGAAGGGCTCGCCCCCGGTGACCCAGCTCCGCCCGCCGTCCTCGGTGCGCTGCAAGAGCTCGGGATCGCCTCCGCCACGCGTGGTGAGCGCCCACACCACGTCGGGATCGTGCGGATCGGCCACGAGATCGATGACCTCGGTGTCGGCGATCGAGCCGCCGGGCTGCTCGAAGGTGCAGAGATCGGGGGCCGCCCTCAAGGCGGTGGTGAACGTGCCGATGATCGTGGAGCCATCGCCCGTGACGGTGATGTCCGGGTCCTCCCAGCCGGCGTCGATGCCGTACGCGGCGCCGCAGACCCACGTCCAGCTCGCCCCGCCGTCCTCGCTGACCACGAGCCCGTAGCTGAACTGCAGGACGATGCGATCCGGATCGCTCGGATCGAACGCGATGCGCTCGACGTAAGGCGGCCGGCCGTGGGCCGACGCCGACGCGGACAGGCCCAGGATCAGAGCGAAGCCAATGACTGCGAAGCGCACGCCGGGCGATCGTAGCAGGTGCCTATCGGCTCGCCTCGTCCTTGCGGCGGGCGTGCTCGAGCAGCGCCATCGGGACGCTGATGGACTCGGTGCCCGCCACCAGCTCGACCTGGCTCAGCTCGAAGCGCCCCTCCTCCCAGTCGAGCACCCGCATGAGCCGCTCGAGGAGCGAGCTCGGGGCGGCGCCGCCCGGGAGGTCGACGGAGATAACCGCGCCGCGCTCGAGCCCGATCCGCGCCTCGCCGTCGGTGCGCCGCAGCGTGAGCATGCCGCTCCTGCGCTCACCCTCGGAGAACGCGAGCAGGCTCGCCACCGACACCTGGCGCAGATCGCCGGTCAGCCCGGAGTAGTCGTCGCGATCGCCCTCGCTGCGCACGCGCAGATACACCCGGCGCACGCGGGCGCAGAGCTCGTCGTCGGCGAAGGGCTTGGCGATGTAGTCGTCGACGCCGGCTTCGTAGCCGCGGATGCGATCGCGGTCGGAGTCGAGCGTGGTGAGAAAGACGACCGGCACGCTGCGCGTGGACTCGCGCGCGCGGAGCAGGCGCAGGAGCTGCCAGCCGTCCATCACCGGCATGTTCACGTCGGTGAGCACGACGTCGGGCGGATGCTTGAGCGCCTTGCCGAGCCCCTCGAGCCCGTGCTCGGCCGTCACGACGCGGTGGCCGGCGGCCTCGAGCGCAGCGACCACCCGCCCGCGCTGGCTCGCCGAGTCCTCGACGACCAGCACGTCGAGCGCGGCCCCCGGATCCTCGGGCTCCTCGGCGCCGATGCTCGATGAGAGGAAGCTCGCGATGCGCCGCCCGAGCTCGGCGGTGTCCTCCTCGCGAAACTGCATCCCCATGCCCGGAGGCCGGCCCTGCTGGGCCGCCTCCTCCGCGCCGAGAACATACGCCACACGAGCCGGCACCCGGGCCGGCGACCCGCCGGCGTCAGGCAGCTCGAGCGAGAGCAAGACGAGCGTGCCGGGAGGCAGCTGCACCGACGCGGCCACGTAGAGCCCGCCTTGGCTGAGATCGCTGGTGTACGCGGTGACCAGCTCGTCGATCGAGCGGAAGTTCACCTTGATCCGCGCGGAGAAGCGCGGGGTGTGGCGCCTTTCGGCGAGGCCCATCGGGTCGTCACCCGTCATGTGCAGCGGATGATGCCATGCCCCGCCCGTGCCCGTGTGAGGACTTGCCGGGCACGCCTGCAAACGGCAGCAGGTGCCGGCCTACCGTCACGGCGTCGACCAGGTCAGCACGATCTTGCCGAACGTCGCGTCGCGCTCCATCCGCTCGTGCGCCGCTTGCACCTCGCTCATCGGCATGACCGCGTCGACCACCGGGGCGAGCCGGCCCGCCGCGCCGAAGAGCGGCGCGATGCACCGGGCGAAGCGCTGGGTGAGCGCGGCCTTCTCCTCGAGCGGCCGGCTGCGCAGGACGGTGCCGAAGATGCGGGCACGCTTGCGCAGCACGGTGGCCAGCGAGAGCTCCGCGCTCACCCCGCCGACGAGGCCGACGAGGATCATCCGCCCGAGCGGCGCCAGCGCGTCGAGGCTCTCGGCGAGATAGGCGGCGCCGACCAGATCGAGCACCACATCCGCCCCGCGCCCCTCGGTCAGCTCGCGGGTCGCGTTGGCGAAGCGCGGCATGCCCTTCTCGACGACGACGCCGTGATCGAGCCCGAGCTCGGCGCAGCGCGCGAGCTTGTCCTCGCTGCGCGAGGTCCCGATCGCGTGAGCGCCACAGAGCCCCACGAGGGCGAGCGCCGCGGTCCCGACGCCGCTGCCCACCGCGTGGATCAGCGCGTGCTCGCCGGGGCGGAGCTCGGCCTGCTCGAAGAGCGCGTCGTAGGCGGTGAGGAACGCCTCGGGGATCGCGGCCGCGTGCACGAGCGAGAGCCCCTCGGGGACCCGGATCACCTCGCGCT
>JAEZBP010000634.1 GCA_023427125.1 Pseudomonadota bacterium
GGCGCGTACTACGCGCCCGAGCTCACGCGGGTGTACGAGCGACGCGGCCCGGAGTTCATCCGGGCCATGCTCCGGGACCCTGCGGCCATGTATCCGGGACAGCGCCGGATGCAGCAGTACGACTTCACCGAACAAGAGATCGAGGACATCGTCGCGTTCCTGGAGTGGATCAACGGGACGGACCTCAACGGCTTCCCGCCGACGCCGGTGCTCGCGTCGACGGCGGCTCCTTCCGCCGGCTCCACGCAGCCGATCGCTCAGGGTGGACGGCCGCACGTGTTCAATCAGATGTGCGTCGCCTGCCACTCCGTCGAGGGGCGCGGCGGCAGCGTCGGCCCCGCGCTCGACGGCGTCGGGGACCGGTTCGACGAGGAGTACCTCGGCCGCTGGATTCGGAACCCCTCGTCCGTTCGGCCGGGCACGGCGATGCCGCAGCTACCCCTCTCGGACGAGCAGATCGACCAGCTCGCGACGTATCTCTCCACCCTTCGCGCGGAGCAGGCTCAATGAAGTACGAATCACAGCGCGTGGCATGGTGGTTCTTCGCCACCTGCATGCTCCTGTTCAGCCTCCAGATCGTCTACGGCTTCATCATGGCGTTCGCGCACGCCGGGCTCGACGGGCTCCACGACTGGATCCCGTTCCATGCGGCGCGCGCGACGCACACGAACCTCCTCGTGATGTGGCTCCTGTGCGGCTTCATGGGCGCCGCCTACTACATGGTGCCGGACGAGTGCGAGCGAGAGCTCGCGTGGCCCAAGCTCGCCTACGTCCAGCTCGCGGCCTTCGTCGCGGTAGGCGTCGTCTCGATCATCGGCTTCCACTTCAACTGGTGGGAGGGCCGGAAGTTCCTCGAGATCCCGCGGCCGCTCGACTACCTCGTGGTGATCGACGTCCTCCTCTTCATCGCCAACATCGGCTGGACCGTCTGGAAGAGCGAGCGGAAGACGACCACCGCGATGGTGCTCTTCTTCGGCCTCCTCATGTCGGCGCTCCTCTACCTGCCGGGGATGATCCCGACGGTCAACCAGACTATCGACTCTTACTGGCGCTGGTGGGTGGTCCACCTCTGGGTGGAAGGCGTATGGGAGCTGATCCTCGGCGCGATGCTCTGCTACTTGCTCATCAAGCTCACGGGCATCGACCGTGAGATCGTCGAGAAGTGGCTCTACGTCATCGTCGGCCTGACGTTCCTCTCGGGGATCCTCGGCACCGGACACCACTACTACTACATCGGCACGCCGCGCTATTGGCTCTGGGTCGGCGGCATCTTCGGGGCGCTCGAGCCGCTCGCCTTCCTCGGGATGGCGATCTACGCCATCGCCATCGCGCGCCGCGGCGGTCGCTCGCACCCCAACCGCAACGCGCTGGCGTGGACGATCGGCTGCTCGGTGCTCTCCTTCGTCGGCGCGGGCTTCCTCGGCGCCGCGCACACCCTGCCGCAGGTCAACATGTACACGCACGGGACCCTCGTGACGGCGATGCACGGTCACATGGCCTTCTGGGGCGCATACGCGATGATCGTCCTCGCCCTCATCAGCTACTCGCTCCCGATGCTCACCGGCCGCAAGCTCTACGACACGAAGGCCGCCGTCCTGGCCTTCTGGGCGTCGAACATCGGGATGATCTCCATGACGCTCGCCTTCGCCGTCGCCGGCGTGACGCAGGTGGTGCTCGAGCGGCGCGTCGGCATGGAGTTCCTGCAGGTTCAGGAGGAGGTCGAGATGCACTTCTGGGGATTGATCCTCGCGGCATCTCTCTTCGCCACCGGCATCACCGCGTTCGTCTACAACTTCATCCGCCACGGCAAGCCGGTCGGCGTCGTCACCGGCGCCGCGGCGCGCGACGATTCGGACGGCGAGGACCTGAGCCTGGCGGAGGCGGCCGGAGCGGCGGAGTGAGCGCGGCGGTCAGCGCGCTGCGCGAGGCGCCGCGGCGGGAGGTGCCCTACTACCGCCCGGTCGGCGGCGAGCGCGAGCTCTTCCGCTTCGCGCACGCGCAGCACCTCCCGCTCCTGCTGAAGGGGCCCACCGGCTGCGGCAAATCGCGCTTCGTCGAGGCGATGGCGAGCACGGTGGGCCGGCCGCTCGTCACCGTCGCGTGCAACGACGAGACGAGCGCCGCCGACCTGCTCGGGCGCTGGCTGGTGCGCGGGGGCGACACCGTCTGGCAGGACGGCCCGGTGACGCGGGCGGTGCGCGAGGGGGCCATCCTCTACCTCGACGAGATCGCCGAGGCGCGCGAGGACGTGATCGTCGTCCTCCACCCGCTCACCGATCACCGGCGCGAGCTCTACGTCGACCGGCACGATGAGCGGCTCGTCGCGCCACCCGAGTTCATGCTCGTGGCGAGCTTCAACCCCGGCTATCGCCGCGGCCCGAAGGAGCTCAAGCCCTCGACGCGGCAGCGCTTCGTCGGGATTCAGTTCGACTATCCGGAGGCCGCGATCGAGGCCGAGATCGTCACTGCCGAGGGCGGGGTCGACCCCGCGATGGCCAAGCGCATGGTGGCCCTCGCGAGGAAGATCCGCTCGCTGGCGGAGCTCGGCCTCGCCGAGACGGTGAGCACGCGCCTCTTGGTGGCCGCCGCGCGCCTCGTGGCCGCCGGGCTGCCTCCGCGCGCCGCATGCCACGCGGCGGTGGTGCAGCCGCTCTCGGATGACCCTACGACCCTCGAGGCCATGCAGGACGTCGTCAACCTGATGCTGTAGTCGGAGGGACCGGTGGGTTGGGATGAGGCGGTCTTCGGTTGGTTCCATGGCAAGGCGCGCGCGCTCCTGCGAGCCCGGGTCCCCGCCGTGGAGCGGGCCCGCGAGGCGACGCTCGAGGAGCTGCGCGAGCGGCTCCGGCTCTTCGCGTGCGCGCTCTCGGAGCGACCGATCGAGGTGCGCGAGGCCGAGGACGCGGGCGGCTTCATCGGCGCCACGATCCTCCTGCCGAGCGCGATGCGCTACGCGCCGACGCGAGAAGAGAACGAGCGCGCCTACCTCCTGCGCGTGGTGTGGAGCGCGGCGGCGCTGAGGCACGGGCTCGCCCTCCCCACCCGCGATCCGCTCGAGCGCGCGCTGGCGACGCTGCTCGCGGCGCCGGCCACCTCGGACGCGGTGCTCGAGAGCTACCCC
>JAEZBP010000646.1 GCA_023427125.1 Pseudomonadota bacterium
GTTCTGAGGTCGTTGCTCGAGGCGCGCTACTCGCCGAAGCTGATGCCCATCGCGCGGGCTTGCTCGACGAGCTGCGAGCCCGGGTCGACCAGCTTGGGCTCGGCGACGGCCTCGGCGATGTCGACCGCCACGATCTCGCCAGATCGGAGGGCGACCATCTTGCCGAACTCGCCGCGCTCCACCAGCTCGGCCGCCGCGACGCCGTAGCGGGTCGCGAGCACGCGGTCGAAGCTCGAGGGGCTGCCGCCGCGCTGCACGTGGCCGAGCACCGTCACGCGCATGTCCGCGTCGACGCGATCCTCGAGGCCCTCCGCGACGCGGGCCGCCGCGCCCATCAGCCGCGGCATCGCGCCGAGCGCGCGCTCGCCGATGCTCGCGTCGCCGCCGACCGGCATCGCGCCCTCCGCCACCACGATCAGGCTGTAGCTCTTGCCCGAGCGGCAGCGGTTGCGGATCAGATCCGCGATCGCGTCGATGCGGTACGGGATCTCCGGGAGCAGGATCGCGTCGGCGCCGCCCGCCATGCCTGCGGCCAGCGCGATCCATCCGGCGTGCCGCCCCATCAGCTCGACCAGCATCACGCGGTCGTGGCTCTCGGCCGTGTCGCGCAGCCGATCGAGCGCCTCGGTGGCGATGCCGACGGCGGTGTCGAAGCCGAAGGTCTGATCGGTCGCCGCCAGATCGTTGTCGATCGTCTTCGGCACGCCGACGATCTTCATCCCCAGCTCGCAGAAGCGGCGGGAGATGCGCATCGAGCCGTCGCCGCCGATCGAGATCAGCGCGTCGAGGCCGACCTTGCGGTAGTTCTCCATCACCTTCGCCGAGACGTCGATCGTCCGCTTCTTCCCGCTCGGATCGCGGATCACGTACTCGAAGGGGTCGGAGCGGTTCGAGGTGCCGAGGATGGTGCCGCCGCGCGCGAGGATGCCGCGCACGTGCGCGTGATCGAGCCACATGTTCCCGTGCGGGCTCCGGTAGTCGAGATCGACGAGCCCGCTGAAGGCGTCCTCGACGCCGAAGATGTCCCACCCGTAGCGGTCCTTGCCGACGTGAACGACCGCGCGGATCACCGCGTTGAGCCCGGGGCAGTCACCGCCGCCCGTCATCACCGCGACCTTCTTCTTCATGCCGCCGATGATGCCACAGGCGAAAGGCGCGAGGTGTCCGCGCGCTTGTCGAGCGCGAAGAGGGCGCCGCCGATCAGCGCGGGCACCTGGCCGGTGAGGTAGCCGAGGAGCGCGACGAGGACCGCGTCGGTCGAGGCGACGCTCGCGGTCGCGAGCAGCATGACCGCGACGCCCTCCCGCACGCCCACGCCGCCGATCGACACCGGCAGGAGCACCGCGAGCACGATCGCGTTGCCGACGGTGAGGAGCGTCCACGCGTCGACCTCGAGGCCGAGGGCGCCTGCCGTCGCCCAGAACACCGCCGAGATCGCGAGGTGCGAGAGGACGCCGAGGAGCGTCGCGCGCGTGAGCGTCGAGAGCGAGAGCGAGAGCTCCGCGAGCGCGCCGACGATCTTCGCCCCGAGCCGCCGCGGGAGGATCGAGGCGACTCGGGCGACGAGCGCCGGCCGCCGCATGAGCGCGAGGCCGAGGATCGCGCCGCCCGCGAGCGCCAGCGCGACGCCGATCGCGCTCGCCCCGAGCAGCTCGGCCCCGCCGATCGGCGCGAGCGCCGCGCAGACGAGCGCCATGCCCACGAGGCCGACGAGCTTCTCGACGGCGATCACCGCGGTGCTCTTGGCGAGCGCGCCGGTCTTCTTGCCGGCGTCGAAGAGCCGCCACCCGTCGAGGCCGGTGGTCGAGGGCGTGAACGCGCCGATGAAGCGGCCGATCAGGAACGATCGCGCGAGCCACGCGAGGGGCAGCGAGAGGCCCGCCGCCGCGAGGAGGGTCCGCCAGCGGAGCACGCCGGTGAGCACCGCGAGCCCGTGCAGCGCCACCGCCACCACGAGCCACCGCAGATCGAGGGTGCCGAGCCGCTCGAGGAGCGCGTCCGCGCCGTCGCGCTCGAGCATGCGCGCGACGAGCCACGCCGAGAGCCCGACGCTCACGCCGATCTTGCCTGCCGTGATCCACCGCCGACGCCGCTCGCTCATGCCGACCGCGGTACCGTGCGCGCGCCGAGGCGGTCAAGTTTGCGCCGCCGTTCTCCCCGCTTGCCGGGGTGAGAAGCCACGCCTAAGGTCCGAGGGTATGCTCAAGCGGCTCGGGCTCGGGCTCCTCAAGGGTCTGCTCATCGGCGGGGGAATCGGAGCCGGCCTGCAGTACGGGCTGAAGCTGGAGCCAGCCACGGTCGCGGGGCTCTTGGGCTTCCTGATCGCGATGGGCGTCGCCGGGACGACGGGCATCTTCGCGGGCAAGCCGCCCTGGCAGGAGGGCGCCTGGATCGAGGCGACGCTCAAGGGGCTGGTGGGAGTCGGGCTCGGCGCGCTCGTCTATTGGGCGAGCGCGAAGTGGGGCAGCTTCGAGGTCCCGTTTCCGCAGCTGGCCGAGCCGGCGAAGTGGACGGAGCTCCCGGTGGTGTTCGGGCCGGCGGTGGCCGGCGTCTACGGCGCCCTGGTCGAGCTCGACAACACCGGCGACGCCAAGAAGGGTGGTGGGGAGTCGAAGGCGCGGGTCGCGCGCGGGCGCGTCGAGCTCGACGACGACCTCGACCTCGAAGAGGAAGCTCCCCGCCGCGCCAAGAAGAAGGCCTGAACCCTCTTCCGGAGATGTCCATGCAATCGCGAAGCTCCTGGGGGCCGCCGAGCCCGGATCAGCTCGGGTGGACCCTCGACCGACACATCCTCGAGCGCCAGCGCCAGACACCGGGCGCGACCGGCGACTTCACCGGGCTCTTCCAGGCGATCGCGCTGGCGGGCCGGATGATCGCCGCGCGCGTCCACAAGGCCGGGCTGAGCGACGTGCTCGGCCGCGCCGGCAACACGAACGTGCAGGGCGAGGAGGTGCAGAAGCTCGACGTCCTCGCCAACCAGATCCTGATCCGCTGCGTGGAGGCCGTGGGCCACGTGTGCGTGATGGCGAGCGAGGAGAACGAGGACATCATCCCCATCCCCGAGCCGTACCCCAAGGGCAAGTACGTCCTGATGTTCGACCCGCTCGACGGGAGCTCGAACATCGACGTGTGCATGTCGATCGGGACGATCTTCTCGATCCATCGCCGCGTCACGGAGAGCGGCCCGGGCACGGCGGAGGACTGCCTGCAGAAGGGGACCGAGCAGGTCGCCGCCGGCTACATCCTCTACGGCTCGAGCACCATCCTCGTCTACACTACCGGCAACGGGGTGCACGGCTTCACGCTCGACCCGCTGGTCGGCGAGTTCTTCCTGAGCCACGAGAACATCCGCATCCCACCGCGCGGCAGCACCTACTCGGTCAACGAGGGCAACACGAGCCGCTGGGATCCGCGGGTGCGCGAGTGGGTGTCGTGGCTGAAGAGCGACGAGGCGCCCGGAGGCAAGCCCTACGGCCAGCGCTACATCGGGACGCTGGTCGCGGACTTCCACCGCACCCTCCTCAAGGGCGGGATCTTCGCGTACCCCGCCGACGAGAAGAACCCCTCGGGCAAGCTGCGCCTGCTCTACGAGTGCGCGCCGATGGCGTTCATCGCCGAGGCCGCCGGCGGGGCGGCGTCGACCGGCACGGCCCGCGTGCTCGAGGTCAGCCCCACGGCCTTGCACGCGCGCGTGCCCTTCTACGCCGGCAGCCGCGAGGACGTCGCCGACCTCGAGCGCAGGCTGAGCTAGTTAGTCGCCCGGTCGAAAATGAGTCTTGCATTCGGCCGCCGCGGCATCCCCGCTCGCGGCGTTGCTCGTCGCTCAGATACTTTCAGTATCTTCGC
>JAEZBP010000672.1 GCA_023427125.1 Pseudomonadota bacterium
GCGCGCCGAGGAGCATCCCGATCGCGGTCCAGAGGCAGAGCTCCTCGCCGTGCTTGCGAGGGAAGCCCCAGCGCTCGAAGTACAGGGGGAAGCAGCGCGCGCCGAGCAGCAGGCCAACGGCAAAGCAGACGCCGTACCACCGCACCTCGAGATCGAAGGTCGGGTTCTCGTCGGCGAGCTTGAGCGTGTAGACGGCGTGCGCGACCACCGCGACCAAGAGCCACGAGAGCGCGTCGCCGGTGAACTTGCCGTGGCGCAGCCGGTACATGATCGCGAAGGCGATCGCGGCGACCTCGGCCAGCAGGAACATCGCGTGCCACGGCAGCGCGTAGGGGCCGAGCAGCGGGTGGTCCTCCGCGAGCGCCACCGAGTAGCCGACGTGAGCGGCGACGACGACGCCGAGCCCGACGACGCCCGGGATGGAGAGCTTGTCGCGCGGCCCTCCGCGCGCCGGGAAGTTCTTCCGGTCCTGCCAGCGGCCGACGATGAAGCTGAGGAAGGCCAGCTCGACGAGCGCGAACGCGACGTGCCACGGGAGCTTCGGGTCGATGTCCCAGATCACGCGAGCGCTGTAGCAGGATTCGGCGGCGTTGGGCAGCCCGCGGGCTGCCCGATCAGGCCGCCTGACCGTCCCAGCAGATGTCGTCGAAGTACCCCTGCATGAGATCGGTCCGGCGGACGCGGCGATGCCGGAGGCGATAGCGGAGGACGCGCGAGTACGCGACGAGCTGCCACAAGAGCGGGCGCAGGTCGCGGGGGTCCGCGTAGATGTCGGGATCGCGGCGCAGCAGCGCAGTCAGGTTCTCCGCCGCCTCGCGCCGGTGCACGAGCGCGTTGCGGATGAGCGCGAGCGAGAGCTTGCGGCGGACGCCGGCCGGGGCGACGAGCGTGCGCTCCGGCGAGGCGTCGCGGATCGCGGCGTCGAACATCGCGTCCGGCATCACCATCAGCCCCGCGCACGGCCGCGGGTTGCACTCGATCACGTAGAGCCCGCGATGGGTGCGGAGGAAGTCGAGCGAGAGCTGGCCGTCGTAGCCCGTCGCCTCGGCGACCTTGCGGGCGATGGCGAGCGTCTCGTCGGAGACGATCGACTCGAAGACGATCCCGCCGGCGTGCTCGAGCGTGAGCGGGTGACAGTAAGTCGCGTGGCCGGTCACGCGGCCGCGGTGCACGACGCTGTACGAGCAGACGTCGGTGCCCTCGACGAAGGGCGAGACGACCCAGGGGCGCGCGGCGGTCGGGGTGTGCTCCTCGAGGGTCGTGTCGCCGGCGAGCGGCCCCGCGTTGGTGAAGAGCGTCACGCCGCCGCGCGTGTAGGCGGGGCGGGCGAAGAAGCGCGGATACGCGCGGATCGCGCGGCCCAGCTCCGCGCGGTCGCGGGCGGCGAGCACCGGCAGCGTGCGGAGGCCGATGTCGCGCGCGAGCGCGTGGAAGCGCAGCTTGTCGTGCAGCCGATCGAGCGTGGCGAAGCTCGGGGCGAAGACACGCGCGTGCGCCTCGATGCGCGCGCGGTGGCGCGCGATGAAGAAGACCTCCTCGAACGCAGGGAGCACGAGGTCGATCGCCACGCGCGACACGATCGCCTCGAGATCGCGGATGAACCCGAACGGATTGCGGGCGGGTGCGGCCGTCACGAATGCCTCGGTGACGTGCTTGCTGTGGCTGCCCGGCGCCGAGCGGAACGTGTCGGAGGCGTACACGGTGTGCCCGCTGCGGCCGAGCTTCCGGATCGCCTCGAGCGCGAAGGGGAGCCTGGAGCTGGTGAGCAGGAACCTCACGCACTCGGGCACCTAGCGCCGCCTCCTCGCACGCCACCACCTCCGTCACAGCGCGCGGTGACACACATTGCCGAGGTCGCGGCCCGGTCTATTCCAAGGAGGTGAACCACCTCCGCCGAGCTCTCGTCATCGCCATCCTCACCGCGTCGAGCGGCGCGCTGCTGATTCCCATGACCCACGCCGATCCACCCGAGACGAACGAGCCTCGGCCTGAGCAGGCCGAGCAGCGCTTCGAGCGCTTCGAGGGGACCTGGCGCCTCGATCAGCCGCGCGACGAGGCGCAGCAGGTCGTCTCCGAGGCGGTCGAGGACGCCGCGAACCAGTTCAACTTCATGATCCGCGGCATCGCGCGATCCCGCCTGCGCGAGGGCACGCCGGTCCACTCGCGCGTCGATGTCTCTTTCGAGGGCGATCAGGTCACCGTGCGCTTCGGCGACGTGTCGTACACGACCGAGCTCGGCCGCACCGAGGTGCGGCGAAACCCCGAAGGCGAGGAGATGCGCGTCACCCAGCGCATCCGCCCCAACGGCCAGCTCGAGCAGGTCTTCGAGACCGAGGGCGGCACGCGCCGCTACGTGTACACGCCACTCTCGGACGGGCGCATGCGCATCGCGACGACGACCGACAGCCCGCGGATGCCGCAGCCGATGTACTTCATGCTCGACTACCGGAGGGCGGCCTGAGACTGACCTGCCTGCGGCGCAGACCTGTCCCGTTCGTCCTGAGCGCTGCCGCGAGCCCTGCTCTCAGGGCGAACGGTTGGGGGGCGAACCGGACAGCTCGCTCGCCCGCACGGTAGGTCAGGAGGTCCGGAACCGGTCGCGGAGCTTCACCGCGATGCGGGTGGCCATCGCCATGATGGTGAGCTGCGGGTTCACGCCGAGGCTGGTCGGCAGCACGCTGCCGTCGGCGACGTAGACG
>JAEZBP010000694.1 GCA_023427125.1 Pseudomonadota bacterium
GGATCAGGCCGTCGTGACGGGGCTGCACGCGTCTCGACCGGGTTTGCGCGCGCGGGACGGCGAGACGGCGCCGTTTGGACGATGAGAGGGCCGTTTGCACGCCGAGACCGAGCTCAGGCTTCGCAACAGAACGTCGGGGGCGCGGAGCCGTGCGCGCGGTGAGTCGACGAGGGTCGGACTGACCTGGCGGACCCAATGGAAGCGGGCTCGCTCTCGCCATTCGGCCCCGTGCACTGGAGCACCGGAGGATGTCCGAAGCGATCGAGAGGTCCGTCGAGCACCACCAACGGTGAGCCCGGCGCGCACGGCTCGCCCTCCACCGGCGGCGCGCAGGCGGCGAGGACGAGGCCGGCGACGCAGGCCGGCACCTCTCGATCGACGATCACGACGCGTTGCGCGGCTCGGAGGGATCGGTGACCCTCGGCGCGCCGTGGGGTCTGCATGAGCGAGGCGATGGTCGCGACCGGGCGGGTGCGCACGTGGATCGGCGCTCTGGGGGCGCCGCTCGTCTTCGTCGCGCTCTGGCTCGCGCCGCTGCCGCTCGAGACCTCCGCCCATCGGCTCGCGGCGATCTTCGCGGCGGTGGTCCTGCTCTGGGTCACCGAGGTCGTGCCGATCGCGGCGACCGCGCTGCTCATCGCGCCGCTCTTGGTGGTCTGCGACGTGGCGGCGCCCAAGGACGCGTTCAAGCACTACGCCGATCCGCTGCTCTATCTCTTCGTCGGCGGCTTCATGATCGCCGAGGCGATGCGCAAGCACGGGCTCGACCGGCGCATCGCGAAGAGCATCGTGGGCTCGCGCTGGGTGCGCGGGGTGCCGCGGCGCGGGCGGGTGGCGCTGCTGGTCGCCGGCGTCCTGATCTCGATGTGGATCTCGAACACCGCGGCGACCGCGATGCTCCTGCCGATCTGCCTCGGGATGGTGGGGCCCGCGCGACCCGGAGATCGCGGCGCGGCGGGAGCGCTCTTGGTGGTGGCGCACAGCAGCTCGATCGGCGGGCTCGGCACGCTGGTCGGGAGCCCGCCGAACTTGATCACGGTGCGCCTGCTCGCCGAGGGCGGCGTGACGCTCGGGTTTCTGGAGTGGATGGCGGTCGGGCTGCCGGCGGCGCTGCTCCTGCTGGGCGCGCTCTTCCTGATCGTGGAGTGGCTCCTGCCCGCGCCCCCGCCCGACCCCGAGCACCCCGACGCGGCGAGCCTCTTCGACGACGTGCCGCGCGCGTGGACGCGCGGCGAGCTCGTGACGGCGGTGGCGTTCGGGCTCGCGGTGATCGGCTGGACGGTGCCCGGGATCGCGAGCCTCTTCGTCGCCGAGGCCGCGCCGCTGAAGCGCCTGCTCGATCCGGGCGTGGTCGCCGTGCTCGCGGCGAGCGTGCTCTTCTTCGCGCCCGATGGACGAGGCGCGCGGGTCCTGCGCTGGAGCGAGGCCGTGCGGATCGACTGGGGGATCATCCTGCTCTTCGGCGGCGGCATCGCGCTCGGCACGCAGCTCGTCGACACCGGGCTCGCGGCGGTGATGAGCGAGGCGTTCGTGGCGTCGACCGGCGTCGCCGACGTCTGGACGCTGACCGCGGTCGCGATCGTGGCCACCATCGCGCTGAGCGAGCTCTGCTCGAACACCGCGACCGCGACGATGCTGGTGCCGCTCGTCATCGCGGTGACCGCCGAGCTCGGCGTCTCGCCGATCGCGCCGGTGCTCGCCGTCGGGCTCGCGGCGAGCGTCGGCTTCATGCTGCCGATCGCCACCGGGCCCAACGCCCTCGTCTACGGCACCGGGCGCGTCTCGCAGATGCAGATGATGCGCGTCGGCCTCGCGCTCGACGTGGCCGGGGGCGTCATCGTCTTCGCGATCGTGCGCGTGCTCTGCCCGCTCCTCGGCTGGACGTGAGGCTGCTACGAGGCGCGCGCGCCGAGGTCCATCGCGGTGAGGCGGCGGACGGCGGCGCGCTGGGCGGCGTGCAGATGGACGCCGGGGCGGATGCGCTTGAGGTGGGCGACCGCCTCGTCGAGGTCGGCGCTCAGGCCGCGGCGGATCAGGAGCGCGGCGGCGACGGTGGCCGAGCGGCCGTGGCCCATCGCGCAGTGGACGAAGAGCGGGCCCGGCTCGGCCTCGATGCGCAGGAGGAGCGCGGCGAGCTCGGCGTCGCTCGCGACGGAGGTGTCGAGGGTGGGCAGGCAGAGGTAGCGGTGGCCGAGCTCGGGGAGCGCGCGCGGCAGCTCGCTCGTGAGGTCGACGACGCAGCGGGTGTCGGGGGGCAGCTCGTCGCGCCGGCGCGGTCGGCGGCCCAGGCGCAGGCCGGGGGCGACCTCGTGCCAGGCGGCCTCGGCGCTGAGGCGGCTCTTGAGCTGCCAGAGCGTCCACGCGACCGCGAAGTAGGGGAAGAGGAGGAGCACGATCCACGGGCTCAGCGCGCCGTCCTCACGCCGCTTGCCGAAGACGCGCGCGCCGAGGCCGAGGTAGCCGGCGCCCACCAGGATCACCGACCACGCGGGCCACACGAGGGCCCACCCGGGCGCGCCGATCGCGTACGCGAGGGCGAGGATCGCGAGGCCGAGCGCGATCTGGATCAGGCCGAAGATCAACGGCCGACCGCTGCCTCGATCTCGCCCGGCGCCTTCGGGATCGCGCGGGTGAGGACCTCGTTGCCGCCCGCCGTGATCAGCACGTCGTCCTCGATGCGGATGCCGCGCACGTCCGCGAAGCGTCGGAGGCGATCGCGATCGAGGCGATCGCCGGCCAGGGCGCTCAGGCGCGGGTCCTCGAGGATCGCGGGGACCTGGTAGAAGCCCGGCTCCACGGTGACGGCCATGCCGGGCACGAGATCGCGATCGAGCCGCAGGTAGGAGAGGCCGAACTGATCGCTGCGGGTCCGGCCCGGCGCGTAGCCCGCGTGATCGCCGAGGTCCTCCATGTCGTGCACGTCGAGGCCGAGCAGGTGCCCGACGCCGTGGGGGAAGAAGAGCGCGTGCACGCCGTCGGCGACGAGCTCGGCCGGATCGCCGCGGAGGACGCCGAGCGCGACGAGGCCCTCGGCGATGACGCGCGCGGCCACGAGGTGCACGTCGCGCCAGCGCGCGCCCGGCACCGCCGCGGCGATCGCGGCCTCCTGGGAGGCGAGGACGAGCTCGTAGAGCTCGCGCTGCGTCGAGGAGAAGCGGCCGCTCACCGGCCAGACCCGGGTGACGTCGCAGGCGAAGCCCCCGCGGCTCTCCGCGCCGACGTCGGCGAGGAGGAGATCGCCCTCGGCGAGCACGTTGTCGTAGGAGTGGCTGTGGAGCACCTCGCCGTGCACGGTGACGATCGGCGAGTACGCGTGGCCGGCGGCGCCGCCCGCGAAGAACGCGCCGTCGAAGGCCGCGCGGATCGCGTGCTCCGGCACTCCGGCTCGCGTCGCCGCCATCGCCGCGCGATGGCCGGCCTCGGTCGGGGTGCCCGCCGCGCGCAGCTCGTCGATCG
>JAEZBP010000720.1 GCA_023427125.1 Pseudomonadota bacterium
CCCCGGGCGCGGGCCCGCGGCGAGCCGCGGCGGGCGCCCCGCGGCGAAGCCCCCGACCGCGCGGCCCACCTCGAGGCCACACCCCACGAGGCGCCCGGCGCCGACGCCGCCGACGGCGCCGAGGAACTTCCGTCGACCGGACCTCACATCAGACCCAGCGGCGCTCGCGGTACCAGCCGAGGGCCTTCTTCACGCCCTCGGCGAGCGGGACCTCGGGGCGATAGCCGAAGTCGGCGCGGGCGGCGTCGTGCGTGCACGTCCACGCCTCCTGCGCGCCCATCTTGGCCTTCTGCCGGTTGAAGAGGCGCGGCTTCTTGTCCACGCGTGTCGCGAGCTCGCCGCCGAACGCGGCGAGGTCGACCAGCACCTCGGGGAGGTTGAGCGTGCGCACCTTGCGGCCGCTCGCCTCGACGATCGCGCCCTGGAACGTCTCCCACGTGATCGGGCGGCCGTCGCAGAGGAAGTAGCCGCGGCCGAGCGCCGCGTCGGAGCGGGCGCCGTCCACGATCGCGCGGACGCAGTCGTCGACGTAGATGGCCGAGAACCAGCGGTGGCGATTGCCGAAGAAGACGTTGCGGCCCTTCTCGACCTCACGGAAGAGGTTGAAGTAGTCGACGTCGCCGGGGCCATAGACGCCGCCGGGCCGCACGATCGTCCACGGCAGCGTGTCGCCGAGCGCCTCGACGACTTGCTCCGCCTCGAGCTTGCTCTTGCCGTAGTGCTCGATCGGCTTGCGCGGATCGCTCTCGCGATGGGGCCGCTCCGGCGTCGACGGGCCGTAGCTCGTGAGCGAGCTGACCAGCACGAAGCGCTTCACGCCGGGGTGCTCGCGGCTCAGCGCCTCGAGCAGGTTCTTCGTCGGCATCACGTTGGCGCGCTGGAAGTCCTCGTAGGTGACGCCCTTGGTCGCGCCGGCCACGTGGAACACCCAGTCGGGCTTCTCGTCGCGCATGACCTCCGTGAGGCGCTCGAGGTCGTCGTACTCGGCCGCCACCGATCGCCCCTTGTCCGGCTCGGGCGAGCGCTTGCGGCGGATCGCCACCACGTCGGCGCCGGCGTCGAGGAGCGCGTCGCGCAGGTTCGAGCCGATGAACCCGCTGGCGCCGGTAATCAGAGCCTTGCCCTCGAGCTTGTCCTTCAAGACGGTCACGGCGCGTGTTGTGGTGGCTCGGGCACCCCGGCGCAAGCGCGAGCACCGTCAGTCCATCGAGCAGGGCGCGCTCGTCTGCGTGTTGCCGCTCGTCCGGAGGCGGCGCGAGGCGGCGGACGGTCGCGCGCAGCCGGCGGTCGCGTCGTCCTGGAAGTAGTGGAACGTGCCAAGCGCGCCGCACGCCCAGCTTCCGTCGAGCATGTTGTCGCGGAACTGGTTGTCCCACGACGGGCACTCCGGCGTGGGCTTGGTGCAGTCGCTCCGCGTCTCGTGATCGCAGTACCAATCCGTGTACCCGGCGTGCGTCCCGACACGAATGAAGCGGTTCTCGGTGATCACGTTGCCGTTCGAGAAGTCGCGCACGCGCACAGGATCCCCCGTGCTGCGGAGGAAGCGGTTCGCATGGATGGTGTTCCGGTCGCTCATGTGCGCGACGTAGATGGCGTGTATCAGCGCGCCGCTCCGCGTATTCACCACGTCGACGAAGTGGTTGTTCGCGATCTCGTTGTCGTCGCTGTTGACGAGCCTCACGCACGCGGTGGATGGATCGAGCGAGGTGTTGAAGACATTGCCGATGCGCTCGAAGTAGCAGCCGTAGATCCGGTTCGATCCGTTGCTCGCCGGCTCCGCGTTCCGATCGCCGTTGAGGCTGATCGCGGTCTGGTAGTTGCGAACGTGGAGGTACCAGAAGTGGAGGTTCGTCTCCTCGCCGGCGGAGTGCCGCAGCGTGAAGAAGGTGCCGCCCGGACAGGCGCCGCCGTTCGAGCAGCCATCGAACACGGGGCGCCGCTCGCGATCGGCGGCGCGGAAGGTGATCCGATGATCGGGCATCGTGAAGCGCCACGAGACGCGCTGCTCGCGGTAGGTGCCCGGCGCGATGTGCACCTCGACGTCGCACGCGGGCGGATCCGCCTCGAGCAGGGCCTGAACGCGGGCGAGGCTGCGGAGGGCCGTGGCGACGGAGCGCCCGTCGCGCCCGTCGTCGCCGCCGGCAGCGAGGTGGTAGACGCGCGGACAGGCTTCCTCTGCGGGCCCGGCGTCGAGCGGAAGGACCGCGGCGTCAGGCGGGCCGGGATCGATCGCCGCATCGAGCGTCGCCGCGTCGATCGTCGCCGCGTCGATCCACGCGGGGTCGACGGGGCCCGCGTCGAGCGCGCCGGCGTCGATCGGCGGCGCGACGACGCTCGCATCGGGCATCGCGCCTGCGTCGGCCCCGTCTGCGGGCACCGCGTCGCAGCCCCACGCGAGCAGCGCGGCGAGCGCGCCGAGCTGTCGGCGCGGGTACCGATGACTTCCGTGTCGATGGCTCACCGGCACGCGGGACCGCACATTCCGGGCCACGCTCCGCGCGCGGACGGATCCGGCGCGGTGCGGGCCCCAGGCCGCATCCGACCGACACCCGCGCCGATCGGGGCGTCCAGAGAGTGGTCGATCGAGGGTCAGCGCTTCCAGATCGCGTCGGCGCGCTGCGCGACGCGCGCATGGGCCTCGAGGTAGATCGGGCTCGCTTTGAGCGGCTCGAGGAGCGGGCAGCGCCGCATCCAGTCGAGATCGATCAGCACGCCGGCGGCGGCGCGACGGAGGCACTCGAGCGCGAGCTCGTCGGCGCCGGCCGAGCAGAACGCCTCGGCCGCGATCTGGTGCATCAAGCTGGCGAAGCGAGGGTTGTCGAGCCAGTCCTGCACCTCGCCGAGCCGCTCGAACATGGGCTCGGGCGGCCGCTCGCCGAGGGCGACCCGGCCGATCCCCACCATCCGCTGCGATCCCTCGGTGCCGAAGCGTTCGATGGTCGCCAGCGCGCTCCGCGCGGCGTCGTGATCGCGCCGCCAGAGCGCATAGCGCAGGCGCGTCATGACGATGGGGAAGGTCGGCTCGCCGCGGCTCTCCTCGACGATCGCGATGCGCGCCGACGCCGCGTCGAAGTCACCGTCGAGCGCGGCGACGCGCGCGAGCGTCATGTGGCAGGAGAGCAGGCTCGGATCGAGCTCCAGCGCGAGCTGCGAGCGGCGCTTGGCCTCCGCCGAGCGGCCCGCCTCGACCTGGAGATCGGCGAGATACTGATGCGCGTCGGCCATCGTCGGCGCGATCTCGAGCGCCTTGGCCAGCGCCGCCGACGCCTCGGCGAAGTGCCCGCCCTGCACGGCGAGCATCGCCTTCACGAGGTGCGTCTCCGCGAGGTCGGGCGCGACCTCGCACGCGCGCTCGACGCTCTCCCTCGCGATCGCTCCGCGCGACTTGTCCGTGTCGCGGCTCTCGCGCCACCACGCGCGCAGCGCCGCGATCGCGTGCGCGGGGTAAGCGGGCAGCAGGCCCGGCGCGAGCTCGAAGCAGCGCTCGAGCATCGCCATCGTCTCGGCCGCGCGGCGCGCGTCCTGCCGCAGATCCTTGCGCGCGCGCAGGTAGAGCTCGATCGCCTCCTGCGGCGCGGTGTGGCGGTGCGCGGCCGCGTCGATCTCGACGCGCAGCGACTCGGCGACGCGCCGGCCCATGCTCTCCTGCAGCGCGAAGACGTCCTCGAAGTGACCGTCGAAGCGCTCGCTCCAGCGCTGCAGGCCGCTGTCGGTGTCGAGCAGGCGCGCCGAGATCCGCACCCGATCGCGCGTGAGCTGCACCGTGCCGTCGACCACCGCGTCCGCCGAGAGCTCGCGGCCGATCGTCGCCGGGTCGCGGGCGTCGGCGAAGCGCCGGGTCGCCCCGAGCGCCAGCACGCGCAGGCCCTTGGTCCGCGAAAGCACGTCGATGAGCTCCTCGGCCATCCCCTCGCCGAGGTAGTCGTGATCGGCGTCGCCGCGGTAGACGAAGGGCAGCACCGCGACCGCGCGGCGCCCCGGCGACATCGGCGCGAACCAGCCGCCGCTCGGCATGCTCGGCGTGATGCCCGAGGGCGTGATGTGCCCCGGCGCGACGCGGGACGGCGCGAGGGTGGCCGGCCTCCCGAGCATCGTGGCGAGCGCGGCGACCACCTCGCCCGCGTCGACCGGACGCCGATCGACCTCGCGCTCGAGGCAGCGAAGGACGAGCTCCGCGAGCGGGTCGGGGATCGGAGCGAAGGTGCGCGGATCGACCACCGGCTGGTGCACGCGCAGGACCACCGAAGCGAGCGGGTTGTCGTCGTCGTCCCAGGGCAGCCGGCCCGTGAGCAGCTCGAAGAGGATCAGGCCGAGCGCGTAGAGATCGCAGCGCCCGTCGACCGTCTTCCCCATCACCTGCTCGGGGGCCATGTACTGCGGCGTCCCGATCACCATCCCGGTCTCGTGGGTGCGCGTGTCGACGCGGGTCGCGCGGGCGATGCCGAAGTCGGTGAGCACCACCCGGCCGTCGTCGCCGACGAGCACGTTGGCGGGCTTGAGATCCCGATGCACCACGCCCGCCGCATGCGCGGCCTCGAGGCCCGCGGCGATCTCGAGGGCGATGCGGGCGGCGCGATCGGGCGGCAGCCTCTCGCTCTCGTCGAGCACGTCGTCGAGCGAGCGGCCGCGCACGTGCTCCATCGTGAGGAAGTGGACGCCGCCGTGCTCGCCGAGGTCGTGGGTGCGGGCGACGTTCGGGTGCGTCACGCGGCGCGCGAGGCGCACCGCGCGCAGGAAGCGATCGACCGCACGCGCGGTCGAGAGCGTGAGGAGCTTGAGCGCGACGATCTCGTCGAGCTTGCGATCGAGCACGCGGGAGACCGCGCCCATCCCGCCGCGCCCGAGCAGGCCTTG
>JAEZBP010000728.1 GCA_023427125.1 Pseudomonadota bacterium
CGCACGACCTCTTCGCGGCCTACCACGAGCACGGTCTCCGCCCGAGCTGGCTCGGGCATGACGGCGCGATCGAGGTCACGCTCACCGCGATCCGCAGCGGCCGGCTCCGGCTCTATCGCCGCCGCCCGCTTTGCGGGCTCGTGAGCGCGGCCCCGGCCACGCCCGGCCAGCCCGCGCCGGAGCTGCCTTGGAATCAAGATCCGCCGCCCGATCCGGTGCCGGATCCCGAGGAGACGGACGAGGCGGACTGGATTGAGATCGAGGTGGTGCTCGAGAGCGGCGAGCCCGTGCGCGACGAGCCCATCACCATCACGCTGCCCGACGGAAGCACTCGCGCGGCGACGACCGACGAGAACGGTGTCGCCCGGCTGCTCCAGATCGCCTCCGGGGTATGCGAGCTGCGCTTCTCCCGCGATCGTCGCGAGCTGCGCACGGGCTGACCGGCTCGATCAACCTCGCTCGGAGTCACGGCGCGTGATGCAGCCGTACAGCACGTCGGCTTCGAGGCACTTGCGGCGTGCCTCGAGCTTCACGACCGAGTCGCTGAGGTGAGGACGGAACCCGGCCGAGGAGAGCGCGAGCAGCGGCTCGAGCACGTAGGGCGTCGTCAAGAGCTGGTGCGCTCGACCCAGGTCCGTCGCGCCGATCCTGTAGGCGGCGTCCAGCGCGATTGACGGCCAAGGTCGCACCCGACGTGCGCGGGCGGGAAGCGCGCGCCCCCGTGATCAGCTCCGGTAGGGGCCGACCGCGCGCTCGCCGGCGCCGGTGAGCGCGGCGCCGGCCTGCGCGATCGCGGCGATGGCCCCATGCACGTGCGCGGGCTCGCTCACCAGCCAGCCGACGTCGGCGCGCAGGTGATCGTCCTCGACGGTGAGGCTCGACGCGTGCTCCTGCAGTGAGACGAGCCGGGAACGCACCTCGGGGCTCAGCGCCGCCCGGACCGCGGCCTCGGGCTGGCCCTTCACGAGGAAGCGCTTGTCGAAGGTCGCGTCGCCGGTCTCGATGTCCTGCATGCCGATGAGCGCGCCGAGCTTCGAGAGCCCGGCCTGCCGCTCGAGCCGCAGGCCGATCCCGAGCGGGCGATCGAAGCGCACGAGGAACGTCGTCGTGAACGCGTCGCCGCGCTGCGCCGCGTAGACCTCGACGTGCACGCCCTCGGTCCGGCCCGCCATCATGCGCCGCTCGACGTCGAGGGTGAGCCCGCGCGCCTCGGCGATCGCGCGCCACATCTCACCCACCACGCGCTCGAGGTGCGAGGGCCCGAGCGCGTCCGAGGCGCTGGCGAGCCGGCGCGAGAGCTCGGCGGCGTTGTCGATCACGCCGTAGAGCACCTCGGCGCTCAGGCACTTCTGGCGGGCCTCGAGCTTGACGACGTCGTCGTGGAGGTAGGGGCGGAAGGGCGCCGAGGAGAGCGCGAGCAGCGGCTCGAGCACGTAGGGCGTGATCAAGAGCTGGCGAGCCTGATCGGGGATCGCCGCGCTGATCTTGTAGCCGGCGTCGAGCGCAGGGTGGCCGACCTGGAGGTCGCCGGCGCCGACGAGATCGCCGATGGCGTTGGCGAGCCAGCTCGAGGGCGCGACGGAGAGGCCGAGGCCGAGCGGGCGCGCGAGCATCGCCTCGACGTAGGTGTAGTAGATCCGGCGCCGGTTCTTGCCGGAGCCGACGATGACGTAGCGGATGCCGACGCGCACCGGCACGCCGCCGCGCTCGCCGATCATGCGCTGCGAGGTGACCGGCCCCTTGTAGAAGAACCCGCTCGAGGTGCGCGGCTCGAGGGTGAGGCCGAGCGCCGCCGCCGCGCGCGCCCAGCGCTCGCCGTCCCACTTCGGCTGGAAGTACGCGCTCCAGGCGACGAGCCCGCCGAAGAGCAGGACGAAGAACACGCCGAAGGCGACGACCATGAGGAGCGCGGCCATGACGGTGAAGGTCGCACCCTCTCCGCGCGCACTTCAAGGGAGCGCGCTACCCTCACGGCCGTGACGAGCACTCCGAAGGTCGTGGTCGACTCCCTGCGGCGGCGCGCGGGCTCCCTCCTCGTGAATGGGTTCTTCCACAACGTCGCTCGCTTCGGGCGCCTCCATCCTCTGGCGCGCCCCGAGCGGCACGGCGTCGAGATCCTCTCGGACATCGCCTACGCGCCGGACAGCCCGCTCGCCGAGCACCGGCTCGACATCTACCGCCCGCGCGAGCGCAGCGGCCCCCTGCCCGTCGTGCTCTACGTCCACGGCGGAGGCTTTCGCATCCTCTCGAAGGACACCCACTGGATCATGGGCCTCGCGTTCGCGCGGCGCGGCTTCCTCGTGGTCAACGTCGGCTACCGCCTCGCCCCGAGCCACCCCTTCCCCTGCGCGGTCGAGGACGTCTCGGCCGCCTTCGGGTGGGTGGTCGAGAACGCGGCGGCTTACGGGGGCGACCTCTCCCGCCTCGTCTTCGCCGGCGAGTCGGCGGGCGCCAACCTGGTGACCAGCCTCGCGCTCCAGACGGTCTTCGAGCGCGAGGAGCCCTTCGCGCGCCGGGTGTTCGAGGCGGGCATCGTGCCCAAGGCGGTGGTGCCCGCGTGCGGCATCTTCCAGGTGAGCGACGTCGATCGCCTCCCGCGCCGCAAGCCGAAGATGCCGCGCTTCCTCATCGACCGGCTCGAGGAGATCGAGCGGGGCTACCTCGGGACCGATCCGCAGGTGCACGGGCGCTCGCTCGATCTGGCCGATCCGCTCGTCTGGATCGAGCGCGACGATCGCCCCGAGCGCCCGCTGCCGCCCTTCTTCCTGCCGGTCGGCACCCGCGATCCGCTCCTCCCCGACACCCGCCGGCTGGCCCGCGCGCTCGAGCGCCACGGCGCGATCGCGGTCGATCGCTACTACCCGGGCGAGATCCACGCCTTCCACGCGTTCCCGTTCCTCCCGAACGCCCGCCGCTGCTGGCAGGACACCTACGCCTTCCTCGACGAGCACGTCGGCGCGTAACTCCGCGGCACGACAGGCTTTTTCATCTTGAAAGTCGCCCGGAGGCGCGCCTCCCGCCGCTCTTCATTTTGAAGAACGCTCGGAGGCGTGCCTCCGGGCGTTTTTCAACTTGAAGAAGGTCGGGAAGCTCCGCTCCCGGCCTCCGTGCAGCTGAAAAAGGTCGGGGAGCTCCGTTCTCGGGCTCCTGGAGAATGAAAAAGTCTCGAAGAGTCGATCTCCGGCCTCTCCAGAGCCGCGAAAACGCAACTTCTCTGCCTTCTTCGCTCACGGACAGGCGAACTGGAGCGGGCAGCTCTCGAGGACGAGGACCTGGCCCGGGCACTCCGCCTCGCGCGCCTGGCACGCGGCGAAGTTGTCCTCGTTCATGCACGCGTCGTTCGGCCCGTACCCTCCGCAGCTGTCGGGGCTCGGGTCGGCGTCGGAGGGAGGGTAGGTGCTCGAGCCGCAGGCCACGAGCAGGAGCGCGAGCATCGCCAGGGTCGTCTTCATCGACGAGATGCTACCGGCCGCCCATCCGGGTGGCCACGATCGGGTCCTCGGCGCCGGTGCGCCAGGGGATCGAGGGCCACCAGCGCTCGAGCGCGGGCGCGGCCTCGGGCTCGACGCTGGCCCCGGGGCGAGGCGCGAAAACCGTGACTCCCTCCCGCTCGGCCGCCGCGAGCACCCGCTCCATCGGCTCGGTCCAGCCGTGGTACGCGAGGTCGAAGAGGCCCCAGTGGATCGGCAGCATCGCGCGGCCGCCGACCATCCGATGCGCCTCGACCGCCTGCTCGGGGCCGAGGTGCCAGTCGGGCCAGGCGCTGCCGTAGGCGCCCGCCTCGATCAGCGTGAGATCGAAGGGACCGAGCCGCGCGCCGATGTCTCGGAGGGCTGGGAAGAGGCCGGTGGCGCCCGAGAAGTACACGCGGTGGCGCGGGCCGAGGAGCGCGTAGCTCGCCCAGAGCGTCTCGTCCTTGTCGATCAGGACCCGGCCCGACGCGTGGCGCGCGGGCGTGCACACGATCGTCAGCGCGCCGAGCTCGACGCGATCCCACCAGTCGACCTCGCGGATGCGCGCCTCGGGCACGCCCCAGTACGCGAGGTGCGCGCCGACGCCGAGCGGCACGATGAAGGGCACGTCCCGGTCGCGGAGCGCGGCGATGGTCGGGTAGTCGAGGTGATCGTAGTGGTCGTGCGAGATCACGATCGCGTCGAGCCTCGGCAGCGCCTCGAGCGGGATCGGCGGCGGGTACCAGCGCGCCGGCCCGGCCCAGTCGACCGGTGAGGAGCGCTCGCCCCACACCGGATCGGTCAGCACCACGTGCCCGTCGAGCTCGACGAGCAGGGTGGAGTGGCCGAGCCACGTGACGCGCAGGCCGGTCGCGGGCGGCGTCGCGAAGCGAGAGGGCGGCGGGGTGAGCGCGTCGATCGGCGACGACGGCGAGGCGTACGCGCTCGACGTCATCGTGAGCATCCCCCACCAATCGTTGTAGAGCGGCTCGGGGTTCACGAAGACGCCCTCGTCGGCGCTCCACTGCGGCGAGCGCTCCATGCGCGCGCGGCGCGGGCCCTCGGCGCTCGTGCCGAACGCGCGCCAGCCGTCGATCACCGTGCAGGCGGCGAGCCCCACGAGGAGGAGGCCGGCGGCGGCGAGGCCGCGGCGCAGCCAGCGGAGCCACGCGCGCTTCGGTCGGTCGGCCACGGCGCACAGTCA
>JAEZBP010000730.1 GCA_023427125.1 Pseudomonadota bacterium
GAGCAGGACCTCTCGGGCGCGCCCTACCAGAAGCTCGATCTCAGCGGCGTCGACTTCTCCGGCAGCATCCTCACCGAGGCGCGCTTCGAGGGCGCGAACCTTCGCACGTGCGTCTTCGACGGAGCGACCCTCGCGAGAGCGAGCCTCGGCGGCGCGGACGCGCGCGGCGCGAGCTTCCGCGAGGCAGACCTGTCCGAGCTGACGGCGCGCGAGGCGCGCTTCGAGGGAGCGGTCTTCGACGGAGCCTCGGGGAGCCACGCCGTCTTTCGCTCTTCGCGCTTCGCCGACGCGTCCTTCGAGCGCGCGGACCTCGAGGCCTGCGATCTCGCGTTCTGCGACCTGCGCGGCGCGAAGCTCGACGGAGCGGACTTCGTCGGCTCGACGCTCGACGGATCCGACTTCACGCAGAGCTCCATGGCGGACACTTCGCTCGAGTCGGTCCACGCACACGACGCGATCTTCGAGCGCTGCAAGATGCCGGACCTGCGCGCCTCGGACGGCGCAGACTTCACTCGCGCGCGCTTCATCCTGGTCGAAGCCCCGGGCGCGCAGCTCCAAGGAGCGATCCTGGTGGACGCGAGCTTCGCGGGCAGCAACCTCGAAGGCGCGGACCTGTCGGAAGCCAACGCCGAGCGCCTGAACCTGCTCAAGTGCCAGCTCAAGGGCGCGCGGCTCGATCGGGCGAACCTGCGCGAGGCCGTGCTCCTCTCGGCCAACCTCTTCGAGGCGAGCCTCGAGGAGGCCCAGCTCGCGAAGGCCGACGCGCGCGGGGCCTCGTTCTTCAGCGCGAATCTCTGGCGAGCGCAGACCCGGGGGGCGATCCTCGAGGGCGCGGTGCTCGATCGTACCGTCCTCTCCTCTCGGTAGATTCGCGACCTACGATGGAACGCATCGATCGCCTGGAAGACTTCACGGCTCGGCTCGCGGAGGGCGGCGGCGCGCTCACGAGCGCCCACGTGATCGATCTCGATCTCTCGGACATCGACTGGCGAGGCCTGACGCTGACGAGCGTCGTCTTCGAGCGAGCGCGCTTCGATGGCGTCGCGTTCGCCGGAGCGGCCCTCTTCGGCGTGATCTTCCTCGGCTGCGAGCTCGTCGAGACGGTGTTCGTCGAAGCGAGCCTGCACAAGGTCGTGTTCGCGCCCGACGGCGATCAGGCGTCCTGCCTCACGCGGGCCGCGTTCATCGGCTGCACCGGCGAGGAGCTCGCGTGGATCCGCGCCGATCTCTCGAGGGTGGCCTTCACCGGGACGCAGCTCTCGATCGTCTCGTTCCAAGACTGCTCGCTCGAAGAGTGCCGCTTCCTCGGCGCGGACTGGTCGAGCGCGAGCTTCACGGGGTGCTCGCTCGCGGGCGGCCAGATGGTGCAGTGCACGTTCGCCGGAGCGTCTCTGAGGGGCTCGAAGCTCATGGAGCTGATCGCGATCGAGTGCGGGCTCGACGACGTGCGGCTCGACGGCGCGCTGCTGCCGGGGATGAAGCTGGCCGCCTGCTCGCTGCGGGGCGTGGACTTCACCGCCGCGAGCGCCGCGCCCGCGATGCTCGCGGGATCCGATCTCACCGGCGCGAAGCTCGACGGCTTGCACTTGGCGTCAGCGGATCTGCGACAGACGACGCTCGACGAGGCTTCGCTCGTGGGGGCCAAGCTCGAAGAAGCGCGCCTCGATGGAGCGCGCGGCCAGAACGTCACGCTCTCCGGCGCGCACCTCGAGCGGGCCAACCTCACGGCAGCCGTGCTCGGCGAGTCTCGGCTCGACGGCGCGAAGCTGCGCGGCGCGATCGTCACCGAGCTCGATCTGACTGGATCAAGCCTGATCGGCGCCGATCTGCGAGGCACCGAGTGGCGCGACGCGCGCTTCACCGAAGCCGATCTCCGCGAGGCGATGCTCGGCCCCACGGCCTTCGAGGCCTGCGACTTCACCGGCGCGAACCTCGGCGGGCTCTCGTTCGAGCGGGTGGCGCTCACCCGCTGCCACATCGAGAACGCGAACCTCGGCGGCACGAGCTTCCGCGACGCGGACCTGACCGAGACCGAGCTCCAGACCTGCTTCGCTGGCGACGTGGACTTCTCCGGTGCGAACCTCGAGCGCGCGTCGCTGATGGAGGTGGCGCTGCCCCGCGCCAAGCTCGGCGGCGCGCGCCTGCACTTCGCGGAGCTCAAGGACTGCGTGCTCGAGGAGGCCGAGCTGCGCTTCGCCGACTTCACCTCGGCGGACCTGAGCGGGCACGACCTGCGGGGCTGCCGCATCTCGAAAGGGACGATCTTCGAGCGCGCGGTGCTCGAGGGCGTGAACGCGGACGGCGTGGACTTCTCGGGCTGCAACATGATCGAGTGCGATCTGAGCGGCGCGAGCCTGCGCGGCGCGCGCTTCCAGGAGACGGACCTGACGCGGGTGTTGATGATCGGCGCGAAGCTCGAGCGCGCGACGATCCTCAAGGCCAAGGCGCAGAACCTCGATCTGAGCGACGCCTCGCTCGCCGAGGCCGATCTGCGCGGGTCGGACCTGCGGCTCGCGCTCTTCAAGAAGGCGAGCCTCAGCCGCGCGCGGCTCGAGCTCTGCAACCTCGAGCACGCGTCTTTCATCGAGGCCGACTGTCGCTCCGCGCTCTTCGCGCACGCGCGCGTCCGCTACGCCGACTTCTCCTTCGCCAAGCTGGACATGGCGCGCTTCGACGACGCCGATGCTCGCGGCGTGCTCCTGCACCGCGCCTCGGAGGTCGAGACCTCGTGGCGCGGCGCGGACCTCACCGACGTCCGTCGCACTGACCGCGATCAGGCCAAGGCCGAGGACTGGCGCCCCCCTCGCTGACCGCGCGCGCTCAGGCGCGCGCTTCGCGGTGCATCACGCGGCGGGGCGGAGACTCGATCGCGCCGAGGAGCGCGTCCTCGAACGCCGGAAGATCATCGGGCTTGCGGCTCGAGATCAGGTTGCCGTCGATCACGACCTGCTCGTCCTCCCAGCGGGCGCCCGCGTTGCGCAGGTCCGCCTGCAAGCTCGGCCAGCTCGTGATCTTGCGGCCCTTCACCACCCCCGCGTCGATCAGGGTCCACGGCCCGTGGCAGATCACCGCGACCGGGACGTCCTGCTCGAAGAAGCGCCGGACGAACTTCAGCGCGCGCTCGTCGCGTCGAAGCTTGTCCGGGTTCATCACGCCGCCGGGCAAGACGAGCGCGTCGTACTCGTCCGCGGCGCTCGGCTCGAGCTCGTCGAGCGTGCGATCGACCCTCACCGACTCCCCCCAGTCCGTGTGGTTCCACGCCCGGATCGTGCCGTCCTTCGGCGCGATCACGTGCACCTCGACGCCGGCCTGCTCGAGCGCCCGCATGGGCGACATCAGCTCCGACTGCTCGAACCCGTCCGTGGCCAAGATCGCCACACGCTTCCCTTCGATCCGCCCGCCGCTCACCATCTCGAACCTCCACTCGAGCGCAGCGGCAATCGACGTACCGGCGCGCAACGCGGACGATTGATCTCCCCGCCCCTGAGGCCACACGCCCGGACATCGCCACGGCGTGACGGATTCAGCTCACTCGGTCGTCGGGAGGCCGGCTCACCACTCGTCGGGCGCCCCGCCGAGGGCCTCGCAGACGCGGCGGAGCGCCGCCTCTTCCATGGGCTCGAGGCGCCCGTCGGCGACGACCGCGATCCGCGCGGCGGCGAGCACGGTCTCGCGCTTCTGCGCGTCGTCCTTCACGGCCGAGAGCGAGGCGGCGATGTGGCGCTCGGCCTCCGCGAAGTCGAGCGCGAGCGCGCGGTGGAGCGCGCGCAGGTGCGCCTCGAGATCGACGTCGCCGGCCAGGCCGGGCTGCGCAGCCGCCCACTCGGCGAAGCGCTCCACCTCGCGCGGATCGAGGCTACCGTCAGCGCACGCGACGAACGCGAACGCGGCGCTCACCGCCCTCAAGAGCTCGGTCCCTCGCGCGTCGAGCTCCTGCCAGACGCCATTCACCTCTTCGCTCATCGCTCCTCCTCCAGAGAGAGTACTCGGTCACGGCTGGCTCGTGCGCGCGTCGCTCGGGATCACCAGCCTGACCGTCGTGCCGCGGCCCGCGCGTGTCTCGACCGTCAACGCCCCGCCGTGCGCGTCGGCCACCCGCCGCACGAACGCGAGCCCGAGGCCCGATCCGCCCGCCTTCGTGGTGAAGAACGCGTCCTCCGCCTGCTCGAGCGTGCGCGCGTCCATCCCGGGGCCGTCGTCGATCACCTCGAGCACCAGCGAGTCCCGGCCGCGCACGAACCTCCGCTCCACCGCCACCGAGACCAGGCTCCCCTTGCCGCTCTCCTCGATCGCCTCGAGCGCGTTGCGCACGAGGTTCTCGAGCGCCGCGCGGATCAGATCCGGATCGATCGACGGCTCGCCGAGCCCGCTCGCGAGCTCGGCCCGGACCTCGATCGCGCGCGCCTGCTCCATCACCCGCGCGCCCTCGACGACGCCCGAGACCAGCGCCGCGAGGTCGGTGCTCACCAGCGCGGGCTCGGCGCGCCCGAGGCGCTGGTAGTCGCGCACGACGCGCTCGAGCCGATCCGCCTGCGAGACGATGAGCTCGAGGAACTCGCGGTGCTCTTCGAGGCTGCCGCCGCGCTCGCGCTCGCCCTCGAGGTACTGCGCGGCGCCGCGGATCGCGGCGAGCGGGTTGCGGATGTCGTGCGCCATCTGCGCCGAGAGCCGGCCCAGCGTCGCCAGGTGCGCGGCGCGCTCGCGATAGGTGGTGAAGGCCGACCACACGGAGCGCGCGGCGCCGAGCGAGACGAGGGTCACGAGCACGGTGCCGAAGACGAGGAGCGCGGTCTCACGGCCGAGCCAACGAAAGACGAGCAGGTGCGCGACGACGCCGACGACGCCGATGATCGCGCCGTTGATCGCGAGGATGACCATGGTCCCGCGGAGCAGGCGGAAGCGCAGCGCGAGCGCGGTCAGCAGCAGCGCCGAGAGCAGCATCCCGCCGGCGGCGAGCCGCGGCGCGGCCGAGGCGCCGGCGATCGCGAAGAGATCGGTCGCCGGCCCGCCGACGCCGATCACGATCGTGCCGATGAAGAGCTGGGTGCGCGCGCGCTCCTCGCCGCTGCCGCTCTCTCGATAGTGCCGCGCGAGGAGCACGCCGATCCACACGAAGCTCGGCGCGACCCCAGCGAGCATCACCGCCGCCCACACGGGGCCGGCCGGGTAGTCGGCGAGCGCGGGCACGACCGGCGCCGCCAGGCACGAGAGCGCGACCAGACCGAAATAGGCGTACGCCCCCTGGAGAAAGACGCGCTGCTCCTTGCGCGCGCCGAGGAAGGCGAGCGTGAAGTGGACGAGCAGGGGCGCGGCGAGCGCGGCGGCGGCCGACTCGAGCGCCTCCCACGCGCGCGATCCGGTCACGCTGCCGGCGACCTCGAGCCCGTTGTACGCGGAGAGGTCCACGCACAAGAGCGCGAGCGGCAGGCCGAGCGGGTTCTTCGCGCCGCGAAACGCCGCGAGCGCCGCCAAGCCGAGGAACCCGGCGCCGGCAGCGAGCGTGAAGATCTGCTCGGGGCTCACGGGCGCATAGTATCGAAGCGCTCCCGAGTCGCGGGGGTCCACGCGCTCTCCGAGTGATCTCCGCTGCGCCGATGTTGCTCTTCCAGAAGCGCTTTCACGAGGGGCTCGTGCGCGGCGACGTGACGCTCACTTTCCGGCGGTGGGCCTCCGCCCGCGTGAAGATCGGAGGGCGCTATCGCTGTCATCCGATCGGCGTGCTCGAGGTGGATCGGATCGATCGCGTGCGGGTGGCGGACGTCACGGCCGAGGACGCGCAGCGCTCGGGCTTCCCGACGCTCGAGGCGCTCCTCGCCTACGTGCGCGAGGCGAGCGACGCGCCCCTCGACGCGAGCAGCGAGCTCTTTCGCGTGGAGCTCCACCACGGCGGCGACGGCGATCGGGTCGAGATCGCGCTCGACGACGCGCTGACCAAGGACGACGTGAAGGCGATCACCGAGCGGCTCGCGAAGCTCGATGCGGGCGGCAAGTGGACGCGGCGAACGCTCGGGCTCATCGAGCGCCACCCGCGGGTCGCGGCCTCGCAGCTCGCGAAGAAGCTGAAGAGAGAGACGCTCGCGTTCAAGACCGACGTGCGCAAGCTGAAGCGGCTCGGCCTGACCCAGAGCTTCGAGGTCGGCTACGAGATCTCCCCGCGCGGCCGCGCCTATCTCGCCGCGCGTCGCCGCTGATCGCAGGTGAGGAAGGCCCGGGCGCCCCGTCGGACGCTCCGGCCCCCGGGGGTGGGGGTGGGGACCT
>JAEZBP010000363.1 GCA_023427125.1 Pseudomonadota bacterium
CGGCCACACCGCCCGGCCGCAGCCGCACACCGACGTGCTCGACGTGGCCGGCCATGCGGATGACGACCGGACCGGTGCTCGCCCCGAGCGCCTCCGCCGCGCGCCCGGGCTGCGGCGGTGCCCGGACGATCGCTGGCGCCTCGCCGAGGTTGAAGAGGAGGTGCACCGAGCCGTCGGGGAGCACGCGCTCGTCGATCGGCGCGTCGTGTGGCCGGAGCTCGTACCCGAGGTGAATGCGCTCGACGCAGCGCGAGAGCTCGATGGGCGGCACGAACGACTCGTACGCGCTCGTGACCGAGGGCGCCGGCGCGAGGAGCATCGAGTCCGGCCCGGTGCTCAGGAACGTCCGCTCGTGGCTCGTCGGCCGGCCCACGCCGGGAGCATAGCGAGCCGCGGGAGGCCCGCTCGTCCGAGGGCCCTCAAGTCAGTCTTCTTCGCCGCCGCCGGACCACTCCTTGAGGCAGTACTGGATCTTGCGGCGGCTGATGCCGAGGATCTCCGCGGCCTGCGCGGTCGAGCCGTCCACCGCCTCGAGGGTCCGCTCGATCACGATGCGCTCTACCTCGGCCATGCTCACGCCGGGGATGACGAGGCGCAGGTCGTCGCCCATCCGCGTCGCGGCGCTGCTCGGCAAGAGCTCGGCGCCGATCGTGTCGCCGGTCGAGAGCACGACCGCGCGCTCGATCGCGTTCTCGAGCTCGCGCACGTTGCCGGGCCAGGGGTAGGCGAGCAAGAGCTGCATCGCCTCGTCGGTGAAGCCCGTCAGCTCGCGCTCGTTCTCCTTCGCGAACGCGTGCAGGAAGTGCGAGGCCAAGAGCGGGATGTCGCTCCTCCGCGCGCGCAGCGGGGGCAGGTCGAGCTGGATCACGTTGAGGCGGTAGTAGAGGTCCTCACGGAACTTGCCGCTCTCGACGAGCGCCCGCAGATCCTTGTTGGTCGCCGCGACGACCCGCACGTCGAGCTGCAGGGTCTCATTGCTGCCCACGCGCTCGAGCTGGCGCTCCTGGAGGAAGCGCAGGAGCTTCACCTGCACCGAGAGCGGGATCTCGCTGACCTCGTCGAGGAAGAGCGTGCCGCCGTCGGCCTGCTCGAAGCGGCCCTCGCGGCGGCCGATCGCGCCGGTGAACGCGCCCTTCTCGTGGCCGAAGAGCTCGGACTCGAGGAGCGTCTCGGCGAGCGCCGCGCAGTTGAGCCGCACGAAGGGGCGGTCCTTACGCTTGCTGTTCTGGTGGATCGCCGCCGCGATGAGCTCCTTGCCGGTCCCGCTCTCGCCCACGATCAGCACCGTCGATCGGCTCGGCGCGACCTGCGCGACCATCTTCATGAGCCGCTGCATCACCGGGTGATCGCCGAGGACCCGATCGAACGAGAAGCGGCTCTCGAGCTGGGCGCGCAGCCGCGCAGCCTCGGCAGAGAGCTTCGCCTTCTCCATGGCGCGCGCGAGCAGCGCGCTCAGCGCGTCGATGTCGATCGGCTTGGTGACGTAGTTCTCCGCGCCCCGCTTGATCGCCTCGATGGCCGTGTCGATCGTGCCGAACGCCGTCATCACGACGAAGGTCGCGTGAGGGAGCGCCGCGCGGCCGCGCTCGCAGAGCTCGAGGCCGCCCCCCTTCGGCATCTTGAGATCGGTGAGGACCACCTCGGGATCGAAGCGCTCGAGCATCGCGAGCGCCTGCTCGCCGTCGGGCGCCGACTCGATCTCGTAGCCCTCCTCGCGCAGGAGGGTCTCCAGCGCCTCGAGCGCGTTGGCCTCGTCGTCGACGACGAGGACCCGTCCCTTGTGGCCTCGCATCGAGGGAGAATGCGCTCTCGGCGCCCGCTCCGCCAATCGCTCAAGGCTCCGCGCGCTTCAGGCGCAGGCGCGCCACGGTGCCGCCGCCCTCGCGCGGCGAGAGCTCGACGCTGCCGCCGTGCTGCTCGAGGATCTGCTTCACCACCGCCAAGCCGAGGCCCGTGCCCCTCTGCTTGGTGGTCACGAAGGGACGGAAGAGCTCGTGGCTGGCGAGCGCCGGCAGGCCCGGGCCGTCGTCCTCGACCGCGAGCTCGATCGCGTCGCCGACCGCGCGCCCGACGAGGCGCACCGTCCCATGGCCGCGCTCCGAGAGCGCGTCGAGCGCGTTGACGAGCAGGTTCACGAGCGCCTGCTTGAGCTTCGCGTCGTCGCCGCGCGCCATCGGCACCCCGGGCTCGACCTCGACGGTGAGCGCCACCCCCGCGAGGCGCGCGAGCGGCTCCTGCACCGCGGCGACCTCGGCGAGCAGGCGCGCCGGATCGACCGGGACGAGCGCGAAGCGCTGCGGCCGGGCGAGCCCGAGGAACTCGTCGAGGAGCTGCGTGAGCCGCGCGAGCTCCGAGCGCACGATCGAGGCGCGGCTGACGAGCTGCTCTCGCGCGCTCCCCTCCTCGAGGCGGCTCGCCGTGCGCGCCATGATCTCGAGCTGGAGCGTGGCGGCGTTCAGCGGGTTGCGGATCTCGTGCGCGAGCCCGGCGGTGAGCCGGCCCATCGCCGCCATCGCCTCGGCCTCGGCGGCGCGCGCCTCGAGCGCGTGGGCGTCGGTCACGTCCTCGCCGATCGCGAGGACGAGCGCCTCCGACATGCCCGTCAGCGGCGCGATCCGCCAGCGCACCACCGGCCCCTGGCCGCGGAGCGGCAGCGTCAGCTCGCGGGCGTGTTCGCCGCCGAGCGCCTCCTCGAACGCCGCCCGGTGCTCGGGCTCGAGCAGGAGCGCGGTCGCCTCGCGGCCCAGCACCTCGTCGGCCGAGAGCCCGGTGAGCTCCTCGGCGGTCCGATTCCACATCCGCACGCGGTGCTCCTGATCGAGGCCGACGAGGAGCGCGTGCACGCCGTCGACGACGTCGTGGTAGAGCGCCTCGGAGCGCGCGAGCTCGCGCGAGAGCTCCTCGCGCTCTCGCCGCAGCGCGACCTGCGCGAGCGCGCGCTCGGCGATGGCGAGCAGGCCCGTGGGATCGAAGGGCTTCTGCACGTACGCGAAGACGCCCTGCCTGACCGCCTCGATGGCCGAGCCCAGGTTCGCGTCGCCCGTGACCAGCACCACGTCCGCGTGCGGCGCCCTCGCCTTGAGCGTGGGCACGAGCTCGATGCCGCTCCCGCCGGGGAGGTTCAGATCGATGATCGCGAGATCGAAGGTGCGCTCGGCGATCCGCGCCTCCGCGTCCCGCGCGGTGTGCGCCAGGACCACCTCGGCGCCGGTCTCCTCGAAGATCTCGCAGACGTCCTCGGCCAGATCGCGGTTGTCCTCGACGATCAGGATCGGCCCGCTCACGCCGCTCCCTCGAGGAGCGCCACGAGCCGATCGAGGGGCACGGGCTTGGGAAGGACCGCGTGGGCGCCGGCCTCCTCTGCCTCGTGCAGCCGCCCCTCCGGCGTGAACGCCGTCATCAGGAGGAGGATGGCGTCGGGGTGAGCCGAGCCGAGCGCGTGGCAGAGCTCGATGCCGTCGACGTCGGGCATGCGGACGTCGAGCAGCGCCGCGTCGAAGTGGAGCTCGCGGACACGCTCGAGCGCCGCGCGCGACGAGCTCAGCACGGTGGGCTCGAAGCCCTCGAGCTCGAGCAGCTCGCCGAGGTTCTCGGCGAGGTCGCGGTTGTCGTCGACGATGAGGACGCGCCGGCTCATCGGCCCTCGACGACGATCGGCAGCAGCGCCCGCACGAGCGCGCCTCCCGTCTCACGGTTCTTGGCCTCGAGCGTCCCGCCGTGCTTCTCGACGATGCGGGCGCAGAGCGCGAGCCCGAGCCCGACGCCGTTGGCGCGGGAGGTGACGAGCGGCTCGAAGATCCGCGCGAGCACGTCCGGCGAGAAGCCGGGGCCGTCGTCGCGCACCTCGATCCACGCGTGACCGTCGTCGATCCCGGCGGCGACCTCGACGTGACCGTCGCGCCCCTGCGCCTCGATCGCCTGGACCGCGTTGCCCACCAGGTTGACGAGCACCTGCCGGAGCTGCGCGTGATCGAGCGGCACCTCGGGCAGCGCGGGATCGACGTCGAGCACGGTCTTCACGCGGGCGCTGGGCGGCGCGAGGGCGAGCGCCTCGGCGATCAGCGCGCGGAGCGACACCGGCGCGCGCTCCGGCGCGCGATCGCGGGCGAGGGCGAGCAGGCCGCTGATGATCGAGCTCGAGATCGCGATCTGCTTTCCGATCTTGTCGAGGTGCTTGGCCGCCTTCTCGTCCTCGCCGACGCGCCGGCGCAGCAGGTGGAGCGAGGTCTCCATCACCGCGAGCGGGTTGCGCAGCTCGTGGCCGATCGAGGCGGCGACCTGGCCGATGGTGGCGAGCCGCTCGCTCGCGCGCTGCCGCTCGACGAAGCGCTCGCGGTAGGTCTCGAGCATGATCGCGAGCTCGATGTCGCAGATGCGATCGATCGAGAGGTGCCCGAGGGACTTCTGTGCGCCTTGGAGGTCGGTCGCCGAGAGCGCGGCGTGGAGGCCGGCGCGCACGATGTTCATGGCGCCGAACATGTAGCGCTGATCGAGATCGATCTGGACGTGCACCCGCCCGATGCGCGCACGCAGCTCGAAATAAGCCTCATCGTAGACGCCGCCGAAGATGCCCTCGAGCCACTCACGCAGGCGCGCTTTCTGGCGCTCGATCTGCGCGTCGCCACCTCGGAAGACCGCGCGCGCCTGCTCGTGCCGCCCGATCGCCTCGTAGAAGGCGTCGACGATGCCCGGGAAGCTCGGGCGCAAGAGCGGCCCGAGGCGCGCCAGGCGCGCGGCGTCGTCCGCGTCGAAGCCGACGTAGCGCGTGAGCTCGTCCATGACGTTCTCGTCGCCGGTCCGCGCGTGTTCGCTCGACACGCGGGACGCATACCTCAGTCCGGCCGGCGTCTCCAGCCCGGCGGGAAGGTGGAGAGCATCCAGCGGGCGAGCTCGGCCAGGCTGCGCTTCTCGAGCTCGGTGCGGTGGGGCAGGCGTGCGAGGCGGCGGCGCGCCGGCTCAGGGAGCGCGCGCCACTGATCGTCGGTGAGCGCCACACCGAGCGCGCGGCAGCGATCGAGCACGCTCAGGTCGACCGACGGCATGCGCTCCTCCCGCTCGTCGCGCTGGTCATCGTCCGGCACGGTAGGGCCCGAGGATGGGGATCGAGACCTCTTCGCGGGCGTCGGTCCCCCTCGCCGACACGCGCAGCACGAGCTCGGCTCCCGGCGCCAGCGCGTCCGCCGGCAGCTGCACCACGATGGGCACCCGCCGGCTCCCGAGCGCCTCGACCGGCGCCTCGGGCGACGCGATGACCACCTCCGCGCCCTCCGGCGCGCGGACGATCGCGATCGTGAAGGTCGCCTCCGCGTCTTGCTTGTTCACGAGGTGGAGCTCGAGCGAGTTGCGGATCGCCTCACCGTCGCGCACGAAGAGCGCCCCCGGCGTGCGCAGGAGGTTCGCCTCGAAGGGCGAGTGGCTCGAGACGGCGAAGGCGAGCGCCACGCAGCCGACGACGCCGAGCACCGCGTAGAGCGCGAGGCGGGGCCGCCACCAGCGCCGCTTCTCGCCGCGCAGGCCGCGCAGCGAGTCGTAGCGGATGAGGCCGCGCGGCTTCTCGACCCGATCCATGACCTCGTCGCATGCGTCGATGCACTGCGTGCAGCCGATGCAGTCGACCTGCAGGCCGTTGCGGATGTCGATGCCGGTCGGGCACACCACGACGCAGCGGTTGCAGTCGACGCAGTCGCCGAGCTCCTTGTCTTCGCCCTTCTTGCGGTGGCCGCGCGGCTCGCCGCGGCTCACGTCGTAGCCGACGGTGAGGCTGTCGTCGTCGGTGAGCACCGACTGCAGGCGGCCGTAGGGGCAGACGACGAGGCAGAGCTGCTCGCGGAACCACGCCATGTCGAGGTAGATGGCGAGGGCGAACGCGACGGACCACGCGAACGCCTCGGGGTGCGCGAGCGGCCCCTCGAGGATCATCGTGCCGAGCGAGGGCAGCGACGCGAAGTACGCGACGAGCACGTGGGCGCAGAGCCAGGCGAGCGCGATGAAGGCCGTGTGCTTGGCGATCTTCCGGAGCACCCGGCCGCCCGTCCACGGGCCGGCGTCGCGCTTCATGTGCGCGGTCCGCGGCCCCTCGATCCACCGCTCGACCGGTCGGAAGAGGCCCTCGAGCAGGACGGTCTGCGGGCAGGTCCACCCGCACCACACCCGGCCGAGCACCGTGGTCACGACCACGAGGCCGAAGCCGAGCGCGGTGAGGGCGAAGAAGAGCAGCCACGCGTCCTGCGCGTTCATGCTGAAGCCGAAGATGAAGAAGCGCCGCGCCGGGATGTCGAGGAAGAGCGCAGGCCGGCCGCCGATGTGGACGAAGGGGAGCGCGCCCGCGAAGAGGATCAGCACCGCCCAGAGCACGCGCCGCCACGTGAGGAAGCGGCCCTTCACGTCGGCGGGCACGATCTGCACGCGCTGTCCGTCCGAGCGGAGCGAGCTCTTCCGCTCCTCGAGCACCGGCAGGCTCACGCGGCCGCTGTCCCTCTTCGCGCTCATGGTGCCGGCTCGCCCTGCTCGTCGGGCGCCTCTTCGACGCCTTGCGCCTCGCCCTCTTCCCCCGCCGCGGCCGCGCCGGGCACCCAGACCTCGCCCTCCGGCGCGCGGCCGGCGACGTTGGTGTCGCGGAGCGTGAGCACGTACGCGACGACGGACTGCACCTGGCGCTCGCCGAGCGCGGCGCCCCACGGAGGCATCCCGCGCGCCTGGAAGCCGTCGCGCACGGTGCGGTGGATGTCGGTCGGCGCGCCGCCGTGCACCCAGTTGGGATCGGTGAGGTTCGGGCCGATCACGCCCTCGCCCTGCGCGCCGTGGCACGCCGCGCAGTTGGCCGCGAAGGCCTCGCGCCCGCGGGTGACCGCCTCGTCATCTTGCGCGAGCCGCTCGAGCAGGCCGTCGTCGACCGCGATGGCGCCGCTCTCGGCCGCGCGCGCCATCTCCTCCTCCCACACCTGCCGCTGGTAGGGCGCGAAGCCCCACCCCTCGTACACGTACCAGTAGCCCGTGCCGAACGCGATCATGAGGAAGAAGATGCCGAGCCACCAGCGCGGCAGGTGGTTGTCCGCCTCGAGGATGCCGTCGTACTCGTGGACGATCGGCCCGTCCTCGTGGTCCTGGGGGTGGTCGTGGAGCTCGCCGTGCTCGTGCTTCAGCGCGGGCTCAGACATCCTCGCCTCCTTCCTCGAGCGGCAGCCGCGCCGAGCGATCGATGTCCTCGCGCCGGGTCCGGATCACCCGGACGATCACCAGCCCGAAGACGACCATGAAGATCAGCATCGCGATCAGCGGCGCGGCCATGACCGGGCTGTCCGCGAAGAAGCTCTCGGCGATCCGTCTCATCGCATCTCTCCTTCGGCCGCGCTGACCTCGACCGGCCTCTCGTCGCTCGCCTCGTTCGGGACTGCCCGGAAGCGCGGCTGCGCCCGGCCGAGCCGCTGGAGGTAGGCCACCAGCGCGACCAGCTCCGAGTCCGGATCGACCTCCGCCTCGCCCTCGAGCTCGCGCGCGATCCACGCGGCCTCGGCGCGCGCGTCGCGCGCCGCGTGGGCCACCTCAGCGTCGCTGTAGGGC
>JAEZBP010000763.1 GCA_023427125.1 Pseudomonadota bacterium
GTCTACGCCGTCGGTGCCGACCGCCAAGAGGAGCCCGCGCGACCAGCCCGCCGCGAGCGCGCCGAGCACCAGCTCCTGGTTGCGCCCCCCGCGCCCGGATCCGCGCACCGTCACCGTGCTCTCGCCGCCCCAGATCCAGCCGCGCTCGTGCGTCTCGGAAGCCATGCGCGCGCCGAGCTCGCGCGCCTCGCCGGCGAAGTACCCGTCGCGATCGAAGAGCTCGCTCGCGAGGGCGCGCCTCGCGCTCGCGTTGTCCCCGGCGATCTCGGTGCGCACATCGATCGCCACCGCGAGCTTCAACTCGAGGACCGCCGCCATCGCGCCCGCGTCGAGCCCGCGAACGAGCTCGTAGCGCTCGAGGATCGCGAGCGCGTCGTCCACGGGTGGCGCGAACGTCGGCCCCGACGCGACCACCGATGGATCGCGCCCCGGCACATCGGAGAGCACCACGTTGAAGATCGGCGCCGGCGCGATCGCTCGCGCGAGCCCGCCGCCCTTGAGCTGCGAGAGGCTGCGACGCACCGTGTTGAGCTCGCCGATCTCGGCGCCGCGCCGCATCAGCTCGCGCGAGAGCCGAGCGATCGTCGCCATCGACACGCCCGGCTTGGGGAGCTCGAGCATCGCCGAGCCTCCGCCGGAGACGAGGCAGAGCGCACGGTCGACCGCGCCGAGCGCACGCGCACGCGCGAGCACCGCCCGGCCCGTCCGCTCCGCGTCCGCGGCCGGCGCAGGGTGCGCGGCGACGTGCACCTCGAGCCCGGGCAGCTCGATCGGCGCGAGCACGATCGCGACGCCGCCCTTCACGTCGATGGCGTCGCACGCCGCACGGGCCATCGCCGCCGAGGCCTTCCCGAACGCGAGCACCGTCGCCCCGTCGAGGTCTTCCGCGAAGCGATCGATCGCCTCGAGCGTACGCGCGTACGGATCCACCGCGTCGATCGCGCGCTCCGCGAGCTCGATCGCGCGCGCCCGCCTCTCTCGATCGACCGCAGAGAGCTCCGCGCCGAGGAGCCGAGACCGATCGAAGCGCGCCGCCATCGCGCGAGAGAGTGCCGGCGGCGGCGGCGAAGTGAAAGACCGCTCCTTCGCGCTGTAGGCGCCTCCTCGATCGCCGAGCTGTGCCGGACGCCCCCACTCGACCTGTGCCGCGCACCCTCGCCCCGGTCGGGCGGCTGGGCACGCAACGACTCACGCGTCATGCGCGTCCTCCTCCGGGCACGAGGAGTGAAGCCACAGGACCAAGGAGGTGCCCATGGACTACCTGAAGCTCCGGCTCCGCGACGTGCCCGATCGCCCCTATGCCGAGCGGATGGTCTCGGAGCTCGTCGAGAAGCTCGAGCGCCAGTGCGATCACATCACGAGCTGCCAGGTCGCGGTCGAGAGCCCCAACGCCCACCCGCAGTTCGGCGCGCGCTGGCGGGTGCGCATCGAGCTGCACGTGGCCGGCGCCGAGCCCATCGTCGTGCGCCGCGACCAGGGCGACGGCCGCGTCTACGAAGAGCTCTCGACCATCTTGCACGATGCCTTTCACACCGCGTCTCGCCGGCTAAAGGAGCTGACGCGCATGCAGCGCGGCGACGTGAAGCTCCACCCCGAGCAGCTCCTCTCCGGGGTCGTCCGCGAGCTCCACCCGGACCACGGGATCCTCTTCTCCCTCGATGGACGGCGGATCTACTTCCACGAGAACAGCGTCATCGACCGGCCCTTCCGCGAGCTGCGGATCGGCATGGGCGTCGCGTTCGAGGAGAGCGAGGGCCTCGAGGGCCCGCAGGCGAGCACCGTCCGGGTGGTCGACGCGCGCGGCGTCGGCGCCGGCGCCCCCGAGCTGCCGCGGTGACGATCACATGGGTCGCTCCGCGGCGTGACGGCACCCCGACACCTGCGAACGGCGGCGGGTGTCGGGCTACCGTCACTCCGCTGCGCTCCTCGAGGATCGAATCGACGCGCCCTCCGGCCGAGCAGATGTTGTAGGCTTCGCCGCGATGACCGAGCGATGGTTGACGCTGCCGAAGCGCGCCGGGATTCGTTCGCCCGAGCTGACGCAGCTCTTCGAGCGGGTGAAGGGCGACTACACGCGGGCCTGGGACTCGTGCGAGGACCCGCGCCTGCTCACCGAGATGGCCGCCGCGGCGGGGCTGCCGGTCGAGCAGGTCCTCACCGCCGTGGCCAAGGTGTGCACCGACGCGTGGAGCCACTGGAGCGGCGGCGCGACCGATCCGCGGCCGATGCAGGTGGTCGCCTCGGTCAGCCGCTGGCTGCGGCGCGACGCGGGCTTCGAGGAGATCTGGGGCACGTGGGAGCTCTCCGAGCAGCTCCAGCGCGAGGTGCGCACCTGGTACGAGCAGCAGCGCGGCGCGGTGCTCGCCCGCGCGATCTCGACGGCGGTCGACGGAGTGCACGCGTTCGCGACGACCGCGCGCAACCTCGCCGAGCCCGAGGTCGGCCACGATCAGCACGACCCCGCGCGCTACCAGCAGAAGAACGCCGATCCGGCGAACGAGGGCCTGCTCCACGACGCGACGGAGGCGGTCCGCCTCGCCGTCTCGGCCGGCTCCTGGTGGCACACCCACAGCGAGCCGAGCGCGAAGGACCGCGACCACGACGCGTACGCGAAGCAGATCGTCGGCTTCCTCCTGCGCCAGCACCTCTCGGCGCCCGATGTGGTGCAGGGCCTGCGGGACCGGTTGCGCTGAGCGGCGGGCTCCGATAAAGCCGGGCGATGCCCGCTTCGTTTCGCCTCTACAACACCCTGACCCGCGAGGTCGAAGACTTCCGCCCCGTCGAGCCCGGCAAGGTCCGCCTCTACGTCTGCGGCATGACCGTCTACGACGACGCGCACGTCGGGCACGCGCGCGCGATGGTCACCTTCGACATGGTGACGCGCTACCTCCGCCACCGCGGCTGGGACGTCACGTTCGTCCGCAACTACACCGACGTCGACGACAAGATCATCCGCCGCGCCAACGAGCGGAGCGAGGATCCGGCGGCGCTCGCCGAGCGCTACATCGCCTCGTTCGTCGAGGACGTCGAGGAGCTGGGGCTGCTCCGTCCGCCCCACGAGCCACGCGTCACGCAGTCGATGCCCGAGATCATCGCGATGATCGAGAAGCTCGTCGCGAGCGGACACGCCTATCCGAGCGAGGGCTCGGTGTGGTTCGCCGTCGAGACGTTCCCGTCCTACGGGAAGCTGAGCGGGCGCAAGGTCGAGGACCTGCGCGCCTCGGCCGACCAGGATTCGGGCAAGCGCGCGGCGGCCGACTTCGCGCTCTGGAAGGCCGCCAAGCCCGGCGAGCCCGCGTGGGAGAGCCCCTGGGGCCCCGGCCGACCCGGCTGGCACATCGAGTGCTCGGCCATGGCCGCCAAGCACCTCGGCGAGGAGCTCGACATCCACGGCGGCGGCCTCGACCTCGTCTTTCCCCACCACGAGAACGAGATCGCGCAGAGCGAGTGCGGCCACGCGCACGAGCCCTACGCGCGCTACTGGATGCACAACGGGCTGCTCAACATGGCGAGCGGCGAGAAGATGGGGAAGAGCCTCGGCAACGTCTTCAACATCAAGGAAGCGTTGAAGCTCTTCCCGGCCGAGGCGATGCGCATCTACTACCTGCAGGTGCACTACCGCTCCCCGCTGCCGTGGAGCGTCGACGCCCTGCCCGACGCGCTCGGCCTCCTGGCGCGGCTCTACGAGGCGAAGGAGAACGCGGCGCAGATGGAGGGCGACGAGCCGCTCGATCGCGTGGTGAAGGAGCTCGGCGCCGACGCCGCGCGCGCGGTGGAGATGGCCGAGGCCTTCCCGGCCCGCTTCCACGCCGCGATGGACGACGACTTCAACACCGCCAAGGCGCTCGGCTACGCGTTCGAGCTCGCCCGCGCGGTCAACCGCTTCGCCAACCACAAGAAGGCGAAGAAGCGCGGCGGCCCGGTCGCGAAGAAGGCGCTCGCCGCCTTCGACGCGCTGGCGAGCGGCATGGGGCTCCTCCAGATGGAGCCGAGCGCGTTCATCGACGAGGTGAAGGACAAGCGCCTGCCCGCGCTCGGCCTCACCCGCGAGGACGTCCAGGCGCGCCTCGACGCGCGCGCGGCGGCCCGCGTCGCGAAGGACTGGGCGAAGGCCGACTCGCTGCGGCTGGAGCTCGAAGAGAAGGGCATCGCCGTCATGGACCGCGCCGACGGCTTCGACTGGCGCGTCCGCCTCGACGTCCGCGAGGCGAGCTGACGGTCTCTTCGCTCTCGTTCGGGGAGGCGCGCATGAGCTGGGTTCTGATCACGGGGGCGACGGGGGGGATCGGTCGCGAGGCGGCGCTCGCGTTCGCACGAGCGGGCCTCTCGGTCATCGCGAGCGGGCGCGATCCGGACCGGCTCACCGCGCTCGAGGCCGAGGCGCGGACGCTCGGGCTCTCGCTCGAGACGGTGCTGCTCGATGTCACCGACGCGCGCACCGTGGAGTCCGCCGCGCGCTCCGTCGACGAGCTCACCCGAGACCATGGCCTCGACGTCCTCGTGAACAACGCGGGCTTCGGCGAGATGGCGCCGCTCGAGACCATCTCGCTCGGGCGCGTGCGCGCGATGTTCGAGACCAACGTCGTCGGCCTCGCGCGCGTCACCCGCGCGTTCCTCCCGGCGATGCGAGCGCGAGGCGCGGGCCGCATCATCAACGTCTCGAGCCTGATGGGCCGCATGGTCGTCCCCGCGCAGGGCGCCTACGCGGCGAGCAAGCACGCGGTCGAGGCGCTGAGCGACGCCCTGCGGCGCGAGGTCGAGCCCTTCGGCGTCTCGGTCGTCGTGGTCGAGCCCGGCGCGGTCGACACGGGCTTCACGGACATCGCGTTCCGCTCGCTCGATCCCTTGCGTGACGAGGACGAGTGGGGCGGGCTCGCCGAGCGCATGCTCCGCATCGAGAGCCTCTACACCCAGACGAGCGCCAAGCCCGCCGTGATCTCCCGGGTGCTCCTCGAGGCGGCCACCGCCGCGCGCCCGCGCCCGCGCTACGTCGCGCCGCTCGCGGCCTCCGCGCAGCTCCTCGCCGCGCGCGTGGTGCCGCGCGGCCTCTTCGA
>JAEZBP010000785.1 GCA_023427125.1 Pseudomonadota bacterium
GCTGGAGATCGACGCCGAGCTCGAAGTGGAGGTCGGCCTCGGCCGCGAGATCGAGGCGCGCGTCCCGCTGCGCCGAGGACGCGGCGGGCGCGAGCGAGAGCAGCGCGGCGATGATGAGAGAGAGGGAGAGACGCATCACCGTGACGTCTTGATGGCCTGGTTGCCGCCCCGGCCGACCGCGTCCTCGCGCGTGTCGGGTCGCGAAGTGCGCCGCCGGGCGAGCACCCGCTCGATCTCGACGTCGGCCTCGGAGGGGCCCTGCTGGAAGGTGACGGGCGTGCGCCCGCTCATGCGCAGCACGAAGTCCGCCGGCTCGGAAGCCAGCGCGCCGCGATCGAGCTCGATCGTCAGCGGGGTCTCGCCGATCGCGATGCCGTCGCGCTCGAGCGTCGCGCCGGGGGGGACGCTGCGGACCGTGAGCCGGAACGTGCTCGGGGCCGCCTCCACCGGCTCGGGCGGCGGGGGCGGCTCGGGCGGGGCCGGCGGATCGTCGACGGAGGTGACGACCACGGGGGCCTCGCCCCCGCCCGCGGGGAGCTCCGTCTCGGCGTCGGGCTCGGCGATGATCGAGGCGATCCCCGCGCCGGCGCCGACGAAGATCGCGAACAGGAGCGCGATCCCGCTCGGCACGAGCCAGGCGGGCCTCCGCTTCACCGGCGCCACGCGCGCGGTCGCCTCGCCGCTGACGTCGAGCGGCGCGACCTGCTCGATGATCGTGACGCGCTGCGGCTCCTCGGGCTCCTCGAGCGAGAGCCGCGCGTGCTCGCCGCTGACGACGAGCGGCTCGGGCGAGAGCATCGGCCAGATCCCATCGATCGCGCGGATCAGCGCGGCGGCGTCCCGATGCCGATCGGTCGGCTCCTTCTCGAGCAGCGTCATCACGATCTGCTCGACCGCGTGCGGCACCGAGACGCCGTGCTGGCTCATCGGCGGCACCGGCTTGGAGAGGTGCGCCATCAAGGTCTGCACCGCGTGCTCGCCGGCGAAGGGCACCTGCCCCGAGAGCATCCGGTAGAGGATCACGCCGAGCGAGTAGAGGTCGCTGCGGCCGTCCATCGGCAGCCGCTGGATCTGCTCGGGCGACATGTAGCGGGGCGAGCCGAGGAAGCGCCCCTCCTGCGTCAGCTCCTCGCTGTCGTCGCGCACGACCTTCACGAGGCCGAAGTCGAGCACCTTGACGGTCTCGCCGTCGGGCCCGGGCGAGAGCATCACGTTGGCGGGCTTGAGGTCACGGTGGATGACGCCGAGGTCGTGGGCGGCGCGCAGCGCCCGCGCGATGTCCCGGGTGATCCGCAGGGCTCGCGCCGTGTCGAAGGTGCCCACGTCGTTCAGCACTTGGTTGATGGTGCGGCCCTCGAGGAGCTCCATGACCATGAAGCAGGCGCCCGGCTGATCCTCGAGGCTGCCGTAGTCGTGGACCACGACGATGTTCGGGTGGGCGAGCTGCGAGAGCGTCGCGGCCTCGAGGAGGAAGCGCTTCTGAAACTCCGGATCGCCGTCCTCGCCGAGGCTGGGGTGCAGAACCTTGAGCGCGACGCGGCGCCCGAGCGGCTGCTGGACGGCGACGTAGATCGTGCCCATGCCGCCACGGCCGAGGATGCGCTCGACCTGGTACTTGCCCCCGACGACCCGGCCGATGAGCTTCGTGGGATCGTGCGCGGCTCGGATCGCGTCGCTCGCCTGTTCGTCGCCGCTCACGGGGCACATTCTACCCCATTCGCGTGGCCTGAGGTCGAACGAGATGTTGCGATTCGGTGGCCACCGGTGGCACATCGGGGCCGATGGACCTCGACCTCGTCTTCCTCGTCGTGAACTACAGCGTGGTGCCGGCGTGGCTCCTCCTCGCGCTGGCGCCGCGCTGGCGAGCGACGCAGCGGATCGTGCACTCGGCGCTCGTCCCGCTCCTGCTCGGCACCGCCTACGGGCTCTTGCTCTTCACGGATGCGAACGGGTCGCCCGAGGGCAGCTTCTTCACGCTCGACGGGGTGATGGCGATCTTCACGAGCCGGCAGACCGTGATCGCGTGCTGGATCCACTACCTGATCTTCGATCTCTTCGTTGGCGCGTGGGAGGTGCGCGACGCGGCCCGGCGCGGCATCGCCCACCTCTGGGTGGTGCCCTGCCTCGGGCTGACCTTGATGTTCGGGCCGCTCGGCCTCCTCGCCTACCTCGTGCTCCGCGCGATCAAGACGCGGGCGCTCACCCTCGACGAGCTCGCCGCTTCACCCGCTCAGAACGCGCCGGAGGCCGAGAGGCCGGCGTAGTCGGGCCCGACGACCGGCACCACCCGAGCGCTGCCGCCGCCCCCGTCCGCCGGGAGGACGAACATGAGGACCACGCCGGCGATCGCCGCCGCGGCGCCGACCGGCAAGAGGATGTCGGTGACGAGCGCGAGCGTCCGCGCGTCGTTCGCGTTGCCGTCGTTGGCGGTCTGCGCGCTGTCGGCAGCGGAGAGCGCGAGACCGCCGGTGACCGCGCCGCCGATCATGATCGCGGCGCCCGCCGCGGCCACCCCGACGCCGACCATCGCGATCCCGCCGGTGGTGGTGCTCGCCTGCCCGCTCACGCCCGCGACCATCTCCACCGGCACGTCCACCGCCTGGCCCGCGCTGACCGCGATGGTCGAGACGAAGTCCTGGAAGCCCGCTGCGCGGATGACGATCCGATGCGATCCCGGCTCGACGCGGAGCGGGTCGGGGTAGGGAAGGCGCCCGCGGTCCCGTCCGTCGACGATGATCGTAGCGCCCTCGGGCCCGCCGGTGAGCCGGATGCTCGTGTTGCTGAGGCGCTCGCGGAGCGCCGCGACGCGCGCGCGCGCCGAGCTCATCCGGTCCGGATCGGCGTCGGCCGAGTTGACGTAGGTCTCGTAGGCCGTGACCGCCTCTTGGAGCTGGCCGAGCCGCTCGTAGGCCTGCGCGAGGTTGTACTGAAGGAGCGGGCGCGGATCGATCCCATAGGCCGTGCGCCACTCGCTGACCGCGGTCGTGTAGTCCCCGGTGTCGTAGGCGGCCTGCCCGCGCAAGAAGTGGGCGCGCGCGTCCTGAGCCGCCGCGTCGGAGGTGCTGCCGAGCATGAGCAGAGCGCTGGCGAGCAGGACGCTCGCACGCAGGAGGAAGTGGCGGATCATGCGCATGTCTCCGGTCCGTTCGTTTCTCCGCGCCCTCATACCACGATCGGCGGGGCAGGAGGCAGTGCATCGCTCCCGGAGGCCGCGCTCGGCTCGGTCGCCGCGAGGTAGCGCTCGCGCAGGGCGGCGAGCTCGTCGGCGACGAGCTGGCGCTCGGCCCTGAAGAGCGCGAGACGGCTCCGCCGGAACATGAGCTGCACCATCGACGCCGAGCCGAGGCGGTGCAGGCGCATCTCGACCAGGTAGCGCCGGGCGAAGAGCCCCGTGGGCAAGAGGCTCGCGGCGTAGAGGCTCGCGGCGACGGGGCCGGCGGCGCTCCAGACTGCGGCCGTCGTCGCGGCATGGAACGCGGCGAAGAAGAGGCCGCCGAGGAGGAGTTTCGCGAGGGCGCCGCGATAGAAGCGGGGCGGGTTCACCCACAAGAGCGCGCGCAGCGCCAGGTAGGGCACGAAGTGGGTGATCACGCCGTAGGCCGCGATCGGCGCGCCGAGGACCAGGATCGATCGGCGCTCGTCACGCCAGATGCGCCCGCCGCGCCGCCGCTCGCTGCGATGCTGGAGAGCGGGGCGCTCGCCGCCGAGGCCGAGGGCCTCGCGCTCCTCGATGAGATCCACGATGCGCTTGCGCAGCGCGATCATCCGCGCCGGATCGGTGCGCGAGAGCCAGCGGTAGGCGTCGACCACGCGCTGCACCAGCGCGACCCGCTCCGCCGGCGACTGCCCGTAGGGATCGAGGCCCTCCTTCTCGCGCAGCTCGGCGACGATCGCGGTGACCTGCGCGATCATGCGCTCGTCGTCCTCGCGCTCGACGTGCACCGTCAGCGCCTCGAGGCGCGACTGCACCCGCTCGGTGAGCTCGGCGACCGCCGCGCCGCGCTCGAGCCCGCGGAGCGCGGCGTCGAGCTCGATCGGCGCGCCGACGCCGATGTGCACGTCGCTGCGGAACGCGTGGCGCACCAGGTAGTTCAGCCCGACCGGCACGATGCGCACCCCGGTCGTACCGTCCTCCGCGTCGAGCGCGATGCGCGCCGCGCCGGTCTTGATCGGCTCGACCCGCAGGCGCGCGTGCGTCTTGCCTTCCGGGAAGAGCACGAGCGCGCCGCCCTCGCGCAGGGCCTCCACGCACGCGGCGAGCGCGCCCGCGTTGTCGGCCTTCGCGCCGCCCTCTTGGTCCATCCGGCGGCGCACCGGGATGGCGCCGAGCGCGCGGAGCAGCGCTCCGAAGAGCGGCACGCGGAAGAGCCCGTCGCGCGCGACGAAGCGCAGCGGCCGATCCTCGAAGAGCGCGATGAGCAGCGGATCGATGATCGAGTTCGGGTGGGTCGGCGCGTAGATGGTGGGCTTCTCGGGGTCGAGGTGCTCGAGCCCGGTGATCTCCACGTGGCTGTAGAAGAGCGAGACCGCGGCGCGCGCGAGCCGAGAGAGGCCGCGATAGAGCAGGGAGGTCTCGCTCATAGAAGCCGAGCGTACCCCACGAGGGCTTGACGTGATGCGGTCGCCGCGGAATGCGAGGGATTGAATGCGGAGGGGCCCGGCACGTCGGTGCGGGCCCGGAGGAGGAAGTCGATGAGCAAGAGGATCCTGGGAGGCGCGCTCGGCGTGGCGCTCCTCATCGTCTCGGGGGCGGTCCCGACGGTGGACGCTCAGCGCGGTCCGAGGGCGCGCGTGGTGCGGCCCTTCGTGCGAGCGACGAGCGCGCGCGGCATGACGGTCGACATCCAAGTCCAGCCGCTGCTCGCGCCCAACGAGGAGCGCGCGGTGACGCCCACCCCGCTGCCGGACACCGACTGGACGTGCTCGGCGAGCGAGCACCCCAACGGCCGCCTCGAGCTGACCTGCATGTCCGGCGACATGCACTCGGTCTCGTTCCTGCGAAGGCAGTGCGAGCGCTTCGACTTCATGCTCGGCGCGGGACGACCCGGGAGCCCGAGCTACCAGATCGTCGTGGGCTGCGGCGAGCGCTGAGCGCGAAGGGGCTTCCGATCGTCCTGCTCGCCGGTGCACCCTGCGGGCATGTCGACAACCTGCCCCGCGTGCGGTGTGAAGCTGAACGACGCGAGCCCGCGCTTCTGCTCGAGCTGCGGCGCGACGATCGGCGAGGGCGCCAAGGGCGGCGCTGGAGCGGAGAGCGAGCGCGTCCTCTTCGAGGGCTCGCCGGCGACGATCGGGACGTTCGGCGCGGCCCTGATCACGTTCCTGACGGTCGGGCTCGCGGCCCTCTACTACTGGCTGCGCGCGCGCAGCACGCACTACAAGGTCACGACCAAGCGCGTGGTGGTGGAGCAGGGCATCTTCTCGAAGCGGCTCGAGCAGATCGATCTCTACCGCGTGGTCGACTACGTGGTGGAGCGCCCCTTCGGCCAGCGCCTGCTCGGCACCGGCAACGTGATCCTCGAGACCACCGATCGGACGCAGAAGGAGCTGCGCCTCGAGCAGGTGCGCGCCGATGTGCGCGCACTCTACGAGCAGCTCCGCGAGGCGACCGAGGCCGACAAGCGCGCGCGCAACGTGCGCGTCATGGACGTCGAATAGCGGCAGGAGTGGCGTCTAGGCGGTTAGCGTCCCTCGACGCTCGTCCGTGTCGCGGTCGCGGTGGCCTACGTGCACCCCGGCGACACCGTTGAGGACCTCTTCGGAAGCGAGCGCCTCGAGCGGCTACCGCGGCAGTCCCGCGGACCCGGACCCCCGCCCCGGCCTCTCACTCGGCGAGGCGGATCGCGAAGCGTTGTGGGGCACTTCGTGAGGCACTTGAGGCCGGCTCGCGCCCCAGAACGTCGGGGGGATGGACATCCGAAGAGCCTCGTAGCGCCCGCTCGAGCTCGCCGATCCGCCACCGCGCCCTCGACCGAGACGTCGGCGCCCAGCGGCGTCCCCGCTGTCGCACCGCGCGTTCCAAGAGCCGCCGTCGGCGGCTCTGACGAACATTCACGCCGTAAAGAGCGTTCGACATCGGTCGCCTGCCTAAACTAAGATCCATGATCGTGTCGCTGGCGAAACCCGTGCAGCAGCGTGGCCGTGTGCCCTTCGCCCTTGCCATGCTCTTTGCAGCGCTCGTTTGCCCGTTCGGTTGGGCCTCCGTAGCGCGAGCGATCTCGGTGCCCGCCGAGCCCATCTGGGGCCATCTCACAATCGATGGCCCCGCGATCGTGCGCGACGCGACGATCGACATCGACTGCAACGGGTACGAAGCTTTCTCATGCGACGTTTACCTCCGGTTCGAGCTCGTGGCTGGAGCGTCAGGAGCGCGCATCGAGAGACCGCGCACGTGGGTCATCCGCCCCCCGCGGCTGCGGGTGAACGGGCGCGAGGTCGGCGCTGAAGTCATCCTCGCCCCGAACGACCGAGTGACGTTCGAGATGGCTTACAGCACGTACCCCCTGGATCTGCGTCCACGAAAGCCGGTCAGTCCGTGGGGCGCCCCGTGGATCCTGCCCGTGGACGCGCGCCACTTCCTCCTCGGAGAGAGCTGGCGGTTCGTATCATACCCTCGGGTCGAAGATCTCGTGATCATCCGAGCTCGGAGCGTCGAGGTGGCGGGGTCCGTGCGGGTGAACGCAAGCCCAGCCCCGCACACGCACATCCGTATCGACTCCGCTCGAGTGCCGGAATGGCCCCACCTGGCCGCGCGGCTGCCCGTGATCAGCATTGAGGTGGACCGGGTCTCCGAGCCGGTCGTTCACGGAGGCCCGGTGGTCACGCTGGGAGGACTGATTCGGACTGATGGGACGCCGACGCGGTTCATCCTCGGCCTCGGCTATGAGCTCGGCTTCGCCGACTACTTCCTCGTGTCGGCCTGGATCGAGAGCGACTTCGAGTCGATCCAAGAGGCGGTGCTCCTCGAGGTCGCGTCGCCTGCCCTCTACTTTGTTCCGTCCGCCGCCGCGGGAGTCGGTGTAGTCTCTACGCAGCTCGGCAATCGCGATGTGGACCTCGGCCTGCGGCTACGGGCTAGCCTCAATATCTGGGTGGTCGGGTTCGTCGCGGACTTCGACTACTTCTTCGAGAGCGACGGCTGGAACATCGCGCTCGCCGCGCGTCTGAGCATCTGAGCGACGGTATACTCCGCCCGTCGTGCAGCTTAGCTCGCATGACATCAACCAAATGGGCGCGTCCTCACAGTCCTGACTCTCCGGGTGCTGGATGGCCTCTCGGTGGTCCCGACCCATCCCCACTGCAGGAAGTACCGGTGCTCCGAGAGCTGTTGCAGCCACGGCGCGGCGACTCGAGCGGTCACAACGTCCCCCATACCCATGACGTCTTGAATGGCTTCTTGCCCCTGGCCTTCGCCATATTCAGCGTTTGAATTTGCTGCACGTCCAGCACGTGTGCAAACGTGGTTGAGGCCCAGATAGTGGCCGAACTCGTGCGCAAAAACGCGCTGCGTCAGCGCGATGCCACGTTCTGCACACTGTGTGCAGTGGGCATGTCTCGGCGCTGTAGGTGTGGAAGACTGTGTGGTAAAAGTCCCGCGCGGTGCGGTGGGTCGAAGACATCTGCTAGGAAACTCATGAGCAAAATTCTCCTGGAACCGAAGCGCCTGCAGCATGTGCATCTTCATGTCAACTTCGCTCCCGTATCCACCAAGGAAGGCCCACGCATCCTGCCCCCAGTTCGCGCCGCCAATGATGCAGTTGGACCGGGGTAGGTCGGTCTCTTGGCCGGCCATGGAAGTGGCCTTCAGCAGCTGTATGTGGAGGTGAGCGTCTTGGACGCGACTGACCCATCTGAGATCGATATGGCATTGCAGTGGCGGCGGAACAGGAAAGGCCGGAGGTCCATAAACGCGGAAAATCCCATCCCTCACACAGAGCCATAGCTTATTGTTCCATACATCCTCGACCTGCTGTTTTGCGAGGCGTTGGAACTCAGAAATCTCTGCGTTGGACAGTGGCTCGATGTTGACCTCTTGTGAGATCGGGCTGCCGTCCGAGCGGTGATCGGGAAATGTGTGGTGTCCAGGCGGATGCGGATTGCAGAAAGCGCGTACGTGAAGCGTGAACACACGTCCGTCTGGACCGAGCGACCCGATACTCGAATCAAATGGCCTGTGTTGATGAGGTCCTCCGGCGTTCCATTCGGGCACTTCCGGCGGAGTTTGATCGTATTCCACTGGCTCAGTGGTTACAAACGTCCCGTACTCGCTTGGTTGGTATAGCGGCATCGGTCGGCTCTCTGTCAGGTACTGCGCCTCGTGATCTATGAGTCTGCAGGGAAGGTGCGCCCGTTGATCTGAATGTAGTCGGGCGATATCCTTATGGTCGATCGGCCGACAACGATCTCAATGCGCTCGTCGGAGATGCGAAAGGTCGATCCGTGGCTGTCGATGCTGATCTGTCCGCCACGGTCCTCGGGCATGATGGAGATCGCGGTGTCGGGGCCTTGCGTGAGGCAGAGCCCGGCTTTCGCGTCGACCACCCACTGTCCCTTGCTGACCGTCGTAATCATTGCTCCGTCCTCGACCATGAGGCTGTAGCCTCGGCCCATCCGGTCGGATGCCATTCCCTGGACTGACTGCTCTCGAGCGCCGCCTACCGTTGACCTGAGATCGCCGCCTACGGTCGATTCGGCGTTTCCACCCACTCGTGTGAACTGGGAACCACCCACGAGCCTTCGTTCCCTCTTGGCGATGCGGTGGGTGCTGCTCCCCAGCACGTTGCTCTCTCGGTCGTGCAGGACGAGCTCGTTCAGGTCACGCTGCGCTCGGATGTGCACCTTCTCCATGCCCATGGCGTCCTCGAACGAGAGCTCGTTGTGACCCTCGGAGTGAGGCACAGTCCTCGTCCGAATGATGCTCTTGGTCGCCTGGACGGGTAGAAATCCAGGGGTCGGGTTCTCTCCGTTGTAGACGCACCCCGTCACCAGCGGTCGATCGGGATCGCCGTCGACGAACGAGACGATCACTTCCATGCCGACACGAGGGATGAACATGAAAGCAGGGCCTCCGCCTCCGGCCCACGTCTGACCTACACGGAGCCAGCTCGTGTAATTGCCCTCCAGCTGGTCGCCCGCCCGATCCCAGGGGAACTTCACCTTGATTCGCCCGTGCGCATCGGTGTACACGTTCATCGCGATCGGACCCGTCACCCGCGCGGTCTGCACGCCGTATATCCTGGGCTTCCGTGTCTTTCGGTCCGGGCGCCAAGGGATAGCCCGGGGCAGGCACTCGATCCGATTGTGGTACTGCAGCTCGCTGTTCTCCACTGGTGAGAGTGCGAGTTGATGCGCGTCGGTGAAGTCGCTCGAGTGCATGACCCGCGTGATCAGATACTCCCCATCAATTCCGATCGTGGAGTGGCCCACCAGCTCGAAGGTCTTACCGGGAGCAAAGTCGGTCACCAGCCCGAGCCCTTCGAAGGTCGCTGCATCGCGTCCAAGCAGCTGTCCTCGCATGCTTAGCTGGTGCGCGAGGTCTTCTTGCGTAAACGAATCGAAGAGCGCCCCGTCCATGTTGTTCACGACGTTCTCGAGCCCGAGCGGGAGGCCGTACGGCATTATCGCGCTTTTGACCATCGCGAGCAGAGTCGACAAGAGCTCATTGTCTTCGTGAATCGAGAGGTGGCGCTTGAACCCATGCTCGTAGACCTCGTGCGCGCGGGCCGCCTCGACCGGTGTGCCCACGTCCGTGCTCCCCTCGACGGTTGGGCGACCGCTGGTCCAGTCGTGGTCGCGGACCGTGAGCTTGGTGGGACGCAACTCCTGGCGCGATACGAACCGGATCATCGGCTCGGCGCCCGTCCACTCCCGATAATCCGGTTCGACGCGAACGGGGCCGTCGTCCACGGTTCGCGCCCGCGGGAGCTGTGCGTTCGAGTCGAACAAGACCATCCGTTCGGGCCCGTCTTGACTAAAGCGATAGCCGATCCCCTCCTCCTCCATGAGGCGATTGACGAAGTCTAGGGTCGTCTCCTGATATTGGACGCAGTAGTCGCGCGTGAGATAGCGCTCACGGTGCAGTCCATCTGTGTCGACGCTGCGTCCATAGGGCTGCAGCCCCTCCTGTAGCACCGTCTCGAGGATGTCGAGGGCGGTCTGATCTTGGAAGATGCGGGTGTTCAGGGTGTGACTGAGCGCACAAAGGGCCGGTGCGATCTCGAGGGTCGCGGTCTGCCGAGTCTTCGTGTCGTCGTGGACGGTAATACGATAAATGATGCCGTAGAAGTCGCGGTGATGCTCGGCTCGTTCGAGGATCAAGTGACCGTCGTGCCCCAGTAGGTCATTGGTGTCCGCATCCTCGTTCGCAGCCACGACGTGCACGCGAACTTGGTAGGGCGCATTCAGCGACTCGATCGCCTCGAACCCTGTAACGTGGAAGGTATGGGGGAGGTCCGGGCTCGTGAAGCGATAGTGCAGGCGGGTGAGGGCGTCGGAGAGCGGGTCGGCGAGCTCACGCATAGTGGTGGCCTTGATTTGGATGCATTGAGAGGAGGCGCTAGATGCAAGCCATGGCGCCGAGCCAAGATCGTGGACCCGGACCCGGGCGGCGGTCAAGCTACGAGCCCATTGGCCGCATTCCGAGTGATCGTGCACGCGTGCACATCGAGCTCGGGTGGAGCAAGGGGCGAAGTGCAGGCAAGGGAGTTCCCCGAGGCACAACCCCTCCGGCACGTTCAGGAACCGAGGAATACGCCGCGAGCTTCAATCCGGTGCCAGTGACGTCGTGGCGCGGGGGCCTGAGGTCTTGCTGGTGTGCGTCCAAAAGGGCACGATCAGGCGCGCTGAGGAGGGTGCGGCCCATTCGCAGGGATCCGCTCGTATGTCTCGGCACGCACGCAGGGGCGCGAAGCAGCGGCTACGAGCTCACTCCGGCTCGGGGCCGCCCGGCGGCGGGCGGGGAGGCAGGCGCGGGCCGTCGGTGACCGGGACGCGGCGGGCCCAGCCGCGGAAGCGCACGGTGATCGTCTGGGGATCGGGGATGTCCTCGGAGGCGCGCCAGACCATGTAGCCGTCGAACGATCGGTTCTGCGCGAGCATGGCGAAGGTCGGCAGATCGGACTCGGCCGTCGGGATGTAGCCGTCGGCGGTCAGCTCGGATTGCTGGAAGGTCAGCGACGCCTCGCCGGCGTTGCGGATCGTGATCGGCACGTCGACGATCCAGCGGCCGTTCTCGGCGCGGCGGCGCGAGGCGCGCTCGATCGAGATGCCGGCGACGCCGACGATCTCCTCGGTGCCGTCGTGCATCGGGATCTCCGGGGGCCCACTGATGCCGCCGGGCGTCTCCGGTCCACCGGTCGTCGTGCCCGATGGGCCCGCGGTGCCGCTGGGCTCACCCACGAACG
>JAEZBP010000789.1 GCA_023427125.1 Pseudomonadota bacterium
GCCCTGGGATGGCCCCTGCGCGATCGTCGTGGTCGAGCGGCCCACCGGCCCCCTCGCCGATCGTGGCGAGGCCCTGCGCACGCTGCTCTGGTCGTCGCTCGTCGCGGTGCTCACCGCGCTCGCCGCCCTCTTCGCGATGGGCCCCGTGGTGCGCCGGCTGCGCGCGCTCAGCGCGGCAGTGCGCGCACAGGCGACGGGCGGCTACGCGTCGGACGTGCCCGCCACTGGGCGCGACGAGATCACCGAGCTCGCCCGCTCGTTCAACGAGGCGAGCCGCGAGATCCGCCGCCGCCTCGAGGAGGTCTCGAGCCGCGATCGAGCGCTCACCGAATTCCTCCAGAGCACGACGCACGACGTGATGGTGCCGCTCACCGTGCTCTCCGGGCACCTCAGCGATCTCTCGAGAGCGGCGCGCGATGGGCACGCGAGCGACTCGGAGAAGATCGCGCTCGCGCTCGAGGAAGCGCATTACCTCGGGTCGCTGCTCCGCAACTTGAGCGCGGCGGCGCGCCTCCAGGCGGGCGAGCCGATGCTGGCGCGTCATCGCTTCGATCTGCGGGCGCTGATCGAGCGGGTCGCCTCGCGGCATCAGCCGGTCGCGCGCGAGCGCGGCGTCGAGCTCGCCCACGCGATCCCCGAAGCCGAGATCGCGGTCGTCGCCGACTCCACGCTCGTCGAGCAGGCCGTCTCGAACCTCGTCCACAACGCGATCCGGTACAACCAGAGAGGCGGGCACGTGGCGCTGGTCCTCGAGGAGGAGTCGGAGGGGCGCTTCGCGATTCGGGTGGTGGATGATGGCCCGGGGATCCCCGCGGAAGAGCTGGCTCACGTCTCCGAGCGGCGCTTCCGCGGCGGCGCCGCGCGGGCGAGAAATCCGACCGGGCTGGGCCTCGGACTGCACATCGTGCGCGACGTGGCGGAGCGTCACGACTGGACCCTGCGCTTCGAGTCCCCGCCCGAGGGCGGCCTCCAAGTAGTCCTCGTCGGGAAGAGAGCGGAGGATTCCGCGCCGATCATCAATCCGGCGAGTACCCGCGCCCCGAAGCCCGTTCCGGGTTAGGGACTCGGTCACGACCCGTCGAGGGGCTCGCGCAACGCCATGACAGTGCGCTAGAGTGCGCGCATGCTCGATAGTGACGACTTCGATCCGAAGCGAGTGCTGGTCGTGGACGACGACGGCCCGATGCTTCGAACCCATGGGCGGGTGCTCGAGGCGCACGGGCTACGCCCCGTGTTGATGGCGGATCCGGGCGAGGCGCTCGAGGAGGCGAAGAAGCGTCCTCCGGCCGTGGTGATCCTCGATCTCGTGATGCCTGGAATGAGCGGCCTCGAGTACGTGACGCGCCTGCGCACGCACTATCAGCGCGACTGTCCGCCGTTGATCCTCGTCTCGGCCAACCACGCGCATCTCTCGCCCATGGAGCAGCTCCTCTTCGACGCGATCTTCCCGAAGCCCTACTCCATCGATCGCCTGGTTCAGACGGTGAGGCGCTTCGCGCGCGAGCACTACGAGCACCGGGTGGCCCCCTCCGAGATCCTCACGAAGCACGGCGTCGAGCTCGCCCGGAAGGACGAGAGCGAAGGCTGACGGAGCTCCCTGACGCCGCGCGAGTCAAAGGCTGTGGCACGATCACGGCGCTCGGGCAGCGCCGAGCGGAGCGGTTCCGGCTGACTGGACACCGGGGACGGGGAGCGCCAACCGGTCAGGAGGCCGCGGAGCTCGGCCGCGCGCTCGCGAAGCGCGCGCACAGCCAAACGCTGTCGCAAGACCAGGGTGCTCGGGGAACGCCGAGTGGAGCCGTTCCGGCTGACTGGACACCGGGGAAGGGAAGCGCCGACAGAACGGAAAGTCCGTGCCGCTCGAACGCGCGCTCGCGAAGCGCGCGCACAGCCAACTCAGCCCGCGCCCAGCCACTCGGGGCGCAGATGCGCGAGCGCGGCGCCAACGGCAGCCAGCAGGAGGAGCGCGAGCACGAGCCAGAGCGAACCGCGGCGCCGGCGAGGCTGCTCCTCGAGTTCGGGCTCGACGGGCCCGGCCGCCGGCTGGTGATCGGCGCTCGTCGCCGGAAGCACGCTAACCACCTTGCCGGTGGAGTCCTTGCGCACCATCACGCTCGTGCTCGGCGGCTCAATGACGTCCGGGTCCCAGCCCGCGGCGGGCACCGAGGCCGTCGCGGCTCGCCGGCGAGTCTCGAGCTGCTCCGCGAAGACCTCGCGCACCCAGGCGCCGATCGCGTCAGGGTCCGCGCCGCGCCCGTACACCAGCATCGCGTCCTCGAGCGCCTCCGCCATCTCGAGCGCGCTCTCGTGACGATCGTCCGGATCACGCGCGAGCGCCATCATGATCGGCGCATCGAAGATCGGCGGCGGCGCGAGGCCGATCAGGCTCGGCGGAGGGACCTCGCGCTCGAGCAGCGCCCGCAGCGTCGACGCGAGATCCTCGGTCTCGAAGAGCGTCTCACCGGTGAGCGCGTTCCACAGCAGGACGCCCATCGAGAAGACGTCCGCGCGGCGATCGATGGGCTTGCCGAGCAAGACCTCGGGCGCGATGTATCCAGCCTTCCCCTTCACGACGCCCTCGCGCGTCTTGGTGAGCCGCGCGCGCGCCTTGGCGATGCCGAAGTCCGTGATGCGCCCGATCCCATCGGTGCCGACGATCACGTTGCCGGGCGTGACGTCGCGGTGCACCAGCTCGAGCGGCCGGCCGCCCTCGTCCGAGAGCTCGTGCGCGGCGTGGAGCCCGCGGAGGGCGTCGATCGCGATCGGCACGATCCGCTCCGGCGGCCGCACGCCCGGCGATCGCCGGAGCAAGCGGTCGAGCGCCGGTCCGTCCACGTACTCCATCACGACGTACGCGCGCTCCGTGTCGGTGCCGGCGTCGGTGACGCGGACCACGTTGGGATGATCGAGCCGCGACGCGATGCGCGCCTCGTCGAGGAGCATGTCGACGAGCTCCTTCTCGCGGCTGAAGCTCGGGTGCAGCACCTTGATCGCATGGAGCGCGCGGAGGCCGACCGCGCCGCGCACCCTCGCGAGGTACACGGAGGCCATCCCGCCCTTGCCGATGCGGACGAGCAGCTCGTAGCGGCCGAGCCGAGGAAGCGGCCCCGGCGGCACGGAGGACGTCCGCGTGCTCTGCATGGCGACGCTGCCCAGCATACTCGCGCAGGCGCCGCGGCGGGCTGCGTGTTTTCCCGACGCCGAAGCGTCCGCTCGGTCACCTTTTGCCAGAGCGTTGTTCTGAGCGAGAGGGTGCTCTAGCCTCGCCGGCCATGCAGGCGAGCGAGCAGCGCTATCCGGTCCTCCGAACGAAGATCGACACCGCGAGCGACGGCTATCGAAGCAACCGCGCGCAGAACCTCGAGACGCTCGCCAAGCTCGACAAGGCGCTCGCGAAGGCGCGCGAGGGCGGCGGCGAGAAGTACGTCGCCCGGCACGTGGGCGCCGGCAAGCTGCTGCCCCGCCAGCGCATCGAGATGCTCCTCGATCGCGACGCGCACTTCCTCGAGGTCTGCCCGCTCGCCGGCTACCAGGTGCGCGGCCACGAGCCCGGCGCCTCGATCGTCGGCGGCGTCGGCGTGGTGTCGGGCGTCGAGTGCATGGTCAGCGCCTCGGAGGCCACGGTGAAGGGCGGCGCGATCAGCGAGCTCGGCGTGATCAAGACGCGGCGCCTCGCGCAGGTCGCCGAGCAGAACCGCCTTCCGTCGATCAACCTGATCGAGTCGGCCGGCGCGGATCTGCCGAACCAATCGAAGATCTTCACCCCGGGCGGCGCCGGCTTTCGCGATCTGACGCGGCGCAGCCAGGCCCGGACGCCGACGCTCTGCCTCGTCTTCGGCAGCTCGACCGCGGGCGGCGCGTACGTGCCGGGGATGAGCGACTACGTGGTGATGGTGAAGGAGCAGGCCCAGGTCTACCTCGGTGGTCCGCCGCTCGTGAAGATGGCGATCGGCGAGGAGACGACGCATGAGGCGCTCGGCGGCGCGGAGATGCACAGCCGGGTGAGCGGCGTGAGCGACTACCTCGCCGAGGACGAGCTCGACGCGATCCGCATCGGCCGCGAGATCATGGCGCACCTCGAGTGGAAGAAGGCGGCCGCGCCCATCCCCCGCCCCGTCGAGGCGCCGCTCTACGATCCGGACGACCTGCTCGGCATCGCCAGCGCCGACATCAAGGTGCCCTTCGACGCGCGCGAGGTGATCGCCCGCGTGGTCGACGGCTCGCGCTTCTCGGAGTTCAAGCCGCTCTACGGCAGCACGCTGGTCTGCGGGTGGGCGCACATCCACGGCTTCCCCGTCGGCATCCTGGCCAACAACGGCATCCTCTTCACCGACTCGGCGAACAAGGGCGCGCAGTTCATCCAGCTCTGCAACCAGAGCGACGTCCCGCTCTTGTTCCTGCAGAACATCACCGGCTTCATGGTCGGCACCAAGGTCGAGCAGGAAGGCATCATCAAGGCTGGCGCCAAGCTCATCAACGCGGTCTCGAACAGCACCGTGCCCGCCATCACGATCATGATCGGCGCGAGCTACGGCGCCGGGAACTACGCGATGGCCGGCCGCGCCTACGAGCCCCGCTTCCTCTTCACCTGGCCGAACCACCGCATCGCGGTGATGGGCGGCCGCCAGCTCGCCGGCGTGCTCGACATCATCAAGCGCGACGCCGCCGCCAAGAAGGGCGAGGCCCTCGACGAGCAGCAGCTCTCGGTGGCCAAGCAGATGATCGAGGGTCAGATCGAGTCGGAGTCCGAGCCCTTCTTCGCCACCGCGCGCCTCTGGGACGACGGCATCATCGATCCGCGCGAGACCCGGGACGTGGTCGGCATCTGCCTCTCCACCTCCTACACCGCCCCCGTCGAGGGCACGACCAGCTGGGGCGTGTTCCGGCACTGATGAGCTCGGGGAGATCAGCAACGTGAGCACCTACCGACCCATCCGGAAGCTCCTGATCGCGAACCGCGGCGAGATCGCCCAGCGCATCATGCGGACCTGCGACGCGCAGGGCATCGAGACCGTCGCCGTCTTCAGCGACGCCGACGCCGACGCGCCCTTCGTCCGGCGGGCGGGCGAGGCCGTGCGCATCGGGCCGGCGCCGAGCGCCGAGAGCTACCTGCGCATCGACCGCATCCTCGCCGCCGCCAAGGCCACGGGCGCCGACGCGATCCACCCGGGCTTCGGCTTCCTCGCGGAGAACGCCGACTTCGCGCAGGCGGTGCGCGACGCGGGGCTCATCTTCGTAGGCCCGAGCCCCGACGCGATCAGGCAGATGGGCTCGAAGCGCGAGGCCAAGCGAGTCGCGATCGAGGCCGGCGTCCCGGTCATCCCGGGCTACTCCGGCGCCGCGCAGGACACCGCGACCCTCGCCGCCGAGGCGCGTCAGATCGGGCTGCCGGTGCTGGTGAAGGCGAGCGCGGGAGGCGGCGGCAAGGGCATGCGCGTGGTGCGCGAGGCGGCCGAGCTCGAGGAGGCGATCGACGGCGCGCGCCGGGTGGCCGAGAGCAGCTTCGGCGACGGCGCGCTCTTGATCGAGAAGTACATCGAGCGGCCGCGCCACGTGGAGATCCAGATCCTCGGCGACGAGCACGGCGGGCTCGTGCACCTCTGGGAGCGCGAGTGCTCGATCCAGCGACGCCACCAGAAGATCGTCGAGGAGTGCCCCTCCCCCGCGCTCGATCGCGAGCTGCGCCGCCAGATGGGCGAGGCGGCGGTCAAGCTCGGCAAGGCGATCGGCTACAGCAGCGCCGGCACCGTCGAGATGATCCTGGCGCCGGCTGCGGCGGGAGAGGCGCCGGCGTTCTACTTCCTCGAGGTGAACACCCGCCTGCAGGTCGAGCACCCGGTCACCGAGGCGGTGAGCGACGTCGATCTCGTCGAGCTCCAGCTGCGCGTCGCGCGCGGCGAGGAGCTGCCGCTCGATCAGGAGATGGTCGACACGCTGATGAGCGGATGGGCGATCGAGTGCCGGATCTACGCCGAGGATCCGGCGCAGGGCTTCCTGCCGCAGAGCGGGCGCGTCCTCGAGTGGGAGCCGCCCAGCGCCGAGTGGCTGCGGGTCGACTCGGGCGTCGAGAGCGGGAGCGAGGTCTCGATCCACTACGATCCGATGCTCGCGAAGATCATCGCGTGGGGCACGGACCGGGGCCAGGCGATCGATCGCATGCGCTGGGCGCTCTCGCGCCTCGCGGTGCTGGGCCCGCGCACCAACCGCGACTTCTTGATCGATCTGCTCGGCCACGAGGCCTTCCTCGCCGGCGAGCTCTCGACGCACTTCATCGCCGATCACCTCGGCGACGTGCTCGCCGCGCGGCCGGCGCCCGGCGTGGTGCGCGACGCCGCGTGGGCGGCCACCCTGCGCGGGTGGGCAGCACGCCCGCGGACCCTCCCCTCGCTCCGCACCGGCTATCGCAACAACCCCTTCACCGATCAGGAGGTTCGCTACCTCCACGGCGAGGCGCCCATCACCGTGCGCTACGCGGACCTCGGCGATCGCAGCCTCCGCGTCACCACCATCGCCGGCGACGCCGATCCGGTGGTCACGCGCCTACGCCACGTGCAGATCGAGGGCGCCCGCGTGTCCTTCGAGGACGACGAGGGCCACCGCCGGAGCGCGCGCGTGCTGACCGACGGCCTGAGCCACCACGTGCTGGTGGCCGGCCGCACGATCGTGCTCGCCGAGCAGCCGCGCTTCCCGGAGAGCAGCGCCGAGAGCGCGGCCGACGGCGCGTTCGCCCCGATGCCGGGCAAGATCGTGAAGGTGCTCGTGGCGACGGGCGACGTGGTCCGCACCGGGCAGACGCTGATCATCATGGAGGCGATGAAGATGGAGCACTCGATCGGCGCGCCCCACGAGGGCGTCGTCGCCGAGGTCTGCGTCACCGAAGGCCAGCAGGTGTCCGAGGGCCACGTCGTGGTCGTAGTCCACGAGCCTTGATCGCAACCCCATGGTGATGAGCCTCGCGACGCTCCAGGAGCGTGCTCGAGTCATGGTGCGAGCCGCCCTCGCAGAGTGCCCTCCCATGCCCCAGGATCTCCGGAAGCAGCTCGTCCTGGGCGTCTCGGGGTTCGAGGGCGAGAGCCGCACCTTCGAGCTCTACATTCCCGGACCTCGGCCCGAAGATGCCGTCGTGGTCGCACGTGCCTCATTGAGCAGCGCCGACGGAGAGGGCTCTGTGGAGGTGTTTCCGGAGCGATGGACGGAGCGGTGAGCGTCAGCGCTCGCCCTGCAGGCGGACCCGGTCGCGAGGGACCCACGCCTGCGTGAGCACCTCGGGGCAGGCGCCGTCGCCGCGCAGGCCCGGCACGTGGACGATGCGCACCCACGGTGAGCCGGTGCGCCAGCTGATCGTGAGCACCGAGGGCTCGGCGACGCTCGCCCACGCCGGCCCCGTCGGATCGATGCGCACCTGCGCGCCCGTCTGCACCAGCGCGGGCCCCACGTACTCGTTCGACGACGGCGCGCGCCGCGAGCAGCGCGGCACCGGCGTGACCACTAGCGAGCGCCGGAACGCGGGCGGCGCGTCGCGCGACCCCACGACCTCGAGGTGATGCGCCCTCACCCACCCTCGCAGCACCGCGCCGCTCGAGAAGCGCGCGGCCACCCTCACCCAGCCGTCGTGCTGCTCGAGCTCGACCAGCGGCGTCGCGAGCCCCTCGGGTGCGTCGACGCGGAGCGACGCGCCGCGGCCCGCCTCGCTCATCAGCCAGATGTCGTCGCCGCG
>JAEZBP010000794.1 GCA_023427125.1 Pseudomonadota bacterium
CGCGCGCGAAGCGCGCGCAGCTAACACAGCGCGCGCAGCTAACACAGCGCGCGCAGCTAACGGATCGCGTCGCGGCTGATGACGACGCGCTGGATCTCGCTGGTGCCCTCGTAGATCCGGGTGACGCGCACGTCGCGCAGGTGGCGCTCGACGGCGAAGTCCTTCGTGTAGCCGTAGCCGCCATGGATCTGCACCGCGCGATCGCAGACCCGCCACGCGGCCTCGCTCGCGTAGAGCTTGGCCATCGCCGCCTGCGACGAGAAGCGCCCTCCCCGCTCCTTCATCGCCGCCGCCCGGAAGGTGAGCAGGCGCGCGGCGTCGAGCTCGGTCGCGCTGTCGGCGATCATCCACTGGATCGCCTGGTGATCGGCGATCGGGCGATCGAAGGTCTTGCGCTCCTTGGCGTACGAGACGGCCGCCGCGAGCGCGGCGTCGCCGATGCCGAGCGCCTGCGAGGCGATGCCGATGCGGCCGCCGTCGAGCGCCATCATCGCGATCTTGAAGCCGCCGTTCAGCTCGCCGAGGAGCGCCGCGCCGGGCACGCGGCAGGCCTCGAAGTGGAGGCCGGTCGTCGAGCTGCCGCGCAGCCCCATCTTGTCCTCGTGGCGCCCGACCGTGAGGCCCGGCGTGCCGGCCTCGACGAGGAACGCGCTGATGCCGCGGGTGCCGGCCTCTCCGGTCCGCGCCCACACCACGAAGACGCCCGCGAAGTCGCCGCTCGTGATCCACTGCTTGCTGCCGTCGAGGATGAAGTCGTCGCCCTCGCGCCGCGCGGTGGTGCTCATCGCGCCCGGATCGCTCCCGGCCTCCGGCTCGCTCAGCGCGAACGAGCCCGCGCGCAGGCTGCCGTCGCAGAGGCGCGGGTTGTAGCGCTCGCGCTGCGCCTCGGTGCCGAAGGTGGCGATGACCTCGCCGACCATGTTGGTGACCGCCATCGTCACCGCGGTCGAGGCGCAGGCCCGCGCGACCTCCTGCATCGCGAGGCTGTACGCGATCACCCCCGCCTCGGCGCCCCCGAGCCGCTCGGGCACGTTCACGCCGAAGAGGCCGAGCTCCGCGAGGCCGTCGAGGATCTCCCGCGGGATGGCGCCGTCGCGATCGATCTCGTGGGCGCGGGGCGCGATGTGCTTCTGCGCGTAGCCGCGCGCCGCGTCGCGGATCAGCTTCTGGGTCGGCGTCAATTCCATGGTCGCTCGCTCAACGAACCGGGAAGGTCACCTTGGCCGCGTACGAGCCAGGGTCCGGCATGGCCCAGCCGCGCACGCGCTCGAGGATGCAGTCGAGCCCCGGCTCGGCCTCGGCGCTCGGCGCGCTGCCGCCCGCCGAGAGCACCCGCCCGCCCGGCTCGATGTACACGGTCACATCGTGGCCGCGCGCGCTGCACGCGGAGGCGAGGCCCGCCACGTCGCCGAGGCGGCGCCCGAGCGCGTCGGGCTCCCAGCTGAGCGGCGGCCGCACGTCGTCGGGCGCGTCGAAGCCGAAGCCCCACGCGAACTCGGCCTCGCCGCCGTGGGGGCGCGGGAAGCGGGTCTCGCGCGCGACGCCGAGCACGCACTGCTCGGTCTGGCGATCGCCGATGCTCGACGACGCCGGATACACCCAGAGGACGGCGCCGTCGGTGGCGATGCGGAAGGCCATCCGGATGTCGCCCGCCAGGAACTCCACGTCGCCGAGGCGCTGCGCGAAGCACCGCGTGAAGCGCGGCATGCGCGGGTTGAGCGCGTCCTCGACCTCCTCGCGCGAGATCGTGCCCATGAGGCCGGTGATCTGCACGCCGTCGTGCCGCTCGCGCCGGGCCTCGTCGCCGCTCGTCCCGCCGCGCTCCGAGGCGACCTCGGGGTCGCTGCTCGCCGCGCCGCCGCAGGCCGAGACCATCCCCGCCACGCACGCGATCCACCAGCTTCGCTTCATGATGCTCTCACTCCGTTGAACCGCGTCTTACGAGCGCGCTCGCCGCTGGGATGCTCAGGCCTTGAGGGTCTGCGCGGCGATCACGATGCGCTGGATCTCGCTCGTGCCCTCGTAGATCTCGGTGATGCGCGCGTCGCGGTAGTGGCGCTCGGCGTCGTACTCGACGGAGTAGCCGTAGCCGCCGTGGATCTGGATGTTCTTGTGGGCGGCGCGCGTCGCCACCTCGGACGCGAAGAGCTTGGCCATCGCCGACTCGCGGGTGTGGCGCACCCCGCGGTCCTTCATCGCGGCCGCGCGCAGGGTGAGCAGGCGCGCGGCGTCGAGCTCGGTCGCCATGTCGGCGATCATGAACTGGATGGCCTGCTTGTTGGCGATGGGCTCGCCGAAGGCCTTGCGCTCCTTGGCGTAGGCGACCGACTCCTCGAGCGCGGCCCGCGCGATGCCGAGGGCCTGCGCGGCGATGCCGATGCGGCCTCCGTCCAGCGTGGCCATCGCGATCTTGAAGCCCATCCCCGGCTCGCCGAGCTGCTGGGCCTTCGGGACGCGGCAGTTCTCGAAGAAGACGGTGCAGGAGTGCGCGGCGTGGATGCCGAGCTTGTGATCGCGCGGCTGCGGCGTGTAGCCGGGCGTGCCCTTCGGGACGAGGAAGGCGGTGGTGCCCTTGGCGCCGGCGCTGCGATCGTGCGCGGCGAAGACGATGATCACGTCGGCGTGGGGGCCGTTGGTGATCCAGTTCTTGCTGCCGTTGAGGATCCAGCCGTCGCCGTCCCGCTCGGCGACGGTCTCCATGTGGCTCGCGTCGGAGCCGCTGGCGGGCTCGGTGAGGCCGAAGCAGCCGAGCATGCGGCCGGCGGCGAGCGGCTCGAGGAACTCCTTCTTCTGCGCGTCGCTGCCGAACTTGAGGAGCGGGTCGCAGACGAGGGAGTTGTTGACGCTCATGATCACGGCGGTGGAGGCGCAGGCGCGGGCGATCTCCTCCATCGCGAGGGCGTAGCTCGTGTTGTCGGCGCCGGCGCCGCCGTGCTCGCTCGGGACGGCGACGCCGAGGAGGCCGAGCTCGGCCATGCGGGCGACGAGCTCGGTGGGCCAGCGGCCCTCGCGGTCGAGCTCGCGGGCTCGCGGGCGGACCTCGCGCTCGGCGAAATCGCGGGCCATCTGCTGGACCATGGTCTGCTCTTCGGTCAGCTCGAGCTGCATGGGGGCGACCTTAGTTTCGGGTCGGTGGATCGGGCAAGGCGCTTTCTCTCTCTCCTCTTCGG
>JAEZBP010000796.1 GCA_023427125.1 Pseudomonadota bacterium
GCACCAAGGCCAAGCGCGCCTCGGCCCGCGCCGAGCGCCCGCTGCGCGGTGTCCACCTCGACGACGACGCGTAGGTGGTCGGAGGGGCTGGTCCAGCTGGTCCAGCCCCTCCCCCCATTGCGGCAAAGCCGCAAATGGGCCCCCCACCCAAGTCCGGAACCTTCGGCGCTCCGCGCCTGCGGTTCCGATCCCATCGCGGGGCGATGGGGCCCTGTCGACCAACGGCATCGCTGCGCGATGCCTGGTCTCCTCACGCTCTGAAGCGGTCGCGGAGCTTGACGGCGATGCGGGTGGCCATCGCCATGATGGTGAGCTGCGGGTTCACGCCGAGGCTGGTCGGCAGCACGCTGCCGTCGGCGACGTAGACGTTCTCGGCGTCCCAGAGCTTGCCGTCCGGATCGACGCCGCTCGTCGCGGCGCTGGTGCCGAGGCGGCAGGTGCCGAGCGGATGCTGCGAGCCGCTCTCGAAGCGGGAGCCCGGGATGCGATCGAGATCGAGGCGCCGGAACGCGTCGGCGTCGAACGAGGAGGCGCCGAGGATCGGCAGGTAGACCTCCCGCGCGCCGGCGGCGAAGAACGTCTCGGCGTTCAGCCGGATGCCGCGCCGCATCGCCGCCTGATCGCGCGCGCTCATCCGGTAGGTGACGATCGGCTCGCGACCGAAGGGGTTGCGCCGAACGGTGCCGGGGCCCTCGTCGTGGATCATCGTGCCGAAGATCGCGATGTTCGGGATCGCCTCGGTGCCCTTCGCGTGGCGCGGGCCGGCGCCCGGCATCGTCGCCGCGATGACGCTCGCCGGGATGAAGAGGCTCATCAGCGTGACGCGCTCGTGCTCGAAGGCGTCGGTGTAGGCGCTCTGCATCGCGCCCGCCCAGCCGCGCACGCGCTCGTCGAAGCGGGCGAAGACGCGGAAGCCCGGGTGGAGCGTGAGGTTCTGCCCGACCTGGCTGCCGTAGGGCGCGAGGCCGCTCGACTTCAAGAGGAGCGGCGTGTGCAGGCCGCCGCACGCGACGACCACCTTCCTCGCGTGCACCTCGACGCGGTGTGATGCGCGGCGGTCGGCGGTACGAAAGCGCGCGCGCACGCCGGACGCGCGGCCGTTGCGGTGCACGACGCGCTCGACCAGGCAGTCGGAGATCACCGTGCCGCCCGCCGCGAGGAGGCGCGGCAGGTACGCGAGGTCCACGCTCATCTTCGCCTGCTCGGGGCAGCCGAAGTTGCAGCGGCCGCAGCCGTTACAGCCCTTGGTGTTGCGCGAGATCGGCTTGATCGGGTGGCCGAGCTTCGCGGCGCCCTCGCCGAAGAGCTCGGTCGAGCGCGAGCGCATCTCGACGGGCACCTCCTCGACGTGCACCGCGCGCTCGACCTCGCGGTAGTACGGATCGAGTCCCTCGGGGCTCAGCTCGTCGAGGCCGAGCTCGCGCGTCCACTCGGCGAGGATCGACTCGGGCACCCGCAGGCACACCCCGCCGGTCACCAGGGAGCTGCCCCCGACGCCGCTCGCCGCCGTCACGTTGATGGTGGGCGCGCCGCCGAGGCCGTACGCCATGCTCATCCCGCCCTCGCGCCAGAGGTGGCGCAGCGACTGGCTCTGCCGCATCGCGCCGTGCACGTGCGCGGGCACGTGCTTGCCCTCCTCGAGCACCACGACGCGGAGGCCCGACTCGGCGAGCACCGTCGCCGCGACCATCCCGCCCGCCCCCGAGCCCACCACGACGACGTCGCACGAGAGCGAGAGCGCGCGCGTCTCGTTCCGGCCCTCGATCAGCCCGCTCACTCGGCGTGCTCCTCGTGTGGAACCAAGCAGCGCTGATCCCAGCCGATCTCGGCCGCGGCGTCCTCGTGCTCGAAGTAGACGATCGAGAGCATGGCCTTGGCGCCGAGGAGCGCGAGCGAGAGCGGCGTCTTCTCCATGCGCTCGAGGGCGCGCACGCGATCGTCGATCGAGAGGCGCGAAAGCGGCCCGAGCCGGCCGATGAGCAGCGGCGCGAGCCAGAACACCGTGGCCGCGCAGGCGCGAAACAAGAGCCGCGCGCGCAGGGTGACGTGCCCGAAGAAGTCGCCGAGATCGGCGACGAGCCAGTCGAGCCGATCGGCGGGCGGCGGCCCGTCCTCGCGCGCGAAGAGCGCCTCGGCGATCGCGCGGGCGGCCCGGAGCGAGCGCGGCGGTAAGCCCGGGCGCGGCGCGCGCGCGTCCCAGCCTCGCACCACGTAGGGATCGCGCGGCTCCTCCTCGCGCAGGATGGGCAGCTCGGCCTTCATGGGCGCGCCCGCGGCACGAGCTCGATCTCGAAGAGGTGCGGCCAGAGCTTGCCGGTGATGACGAAGCGCTCGTGCTCGGGGATCCACGCGATGCCGTTGAGCACGTCGGTGTCCATCGCCTCCTCGTCGGTGAGCAGGCCGCTCGCGTCGACCACCGCGGTCACGCGGCCGCTGGCCGGATCGATCCGCAGGATCTCGTCGCGCTGCCAGACGTTGGCCCACACCGCTCCGTCGACGCACTCGAGCTCGTTCAGATCGCCGACCGCCCTCCCCTCGTTGCGCACCGTCACCTGCCGCACCTGGCGGAAGGTGCTCGGGTCGCGGAAGGTGAGGCGCGCGGTGCCGTCGCTCATCACGAGGTGGCGCCCGTCGTAGCAGAGGCCCCAGCC
>JAEZBP010000910.1 GCA_023427125.1 Pseudomonadota bacterium
CCGGCTGAGCGCCGAGGGGCTGCTCTTCGGCTCGAAGCGCGCCAGCGCCTCGACGAGCTGCCGGCCTCGCAGTCCCTCGAGCGCGTCGACGAGCGCGCGGCCCGACGCGGCGGTGGCGAGCCTCGGCGCGTCGGGCGCGATGTGTCGCTCGCCGAGCCGCCTCTCCAGGGCGGCGGGCAGCTTCTGCGCGGGCCCGCGGCTCGCGCCGAGCTTCTCGAGCAGCGCCTGCTCGAGCCGCTTGAGGTTGTCGCCGTGGAGCGCGCGGCTGCTCAGCGCGATCCCGAAGAGCGTGCCGGCGAGGCCGAGCGCGGCCGTCCACTCGCCGAGCCCCGGCAGGTCGGGCTTCTCGAGCTCGACCTCGTCCGGGATCGGCCGCTTCGCGTCGGGCGTGAAGGGCCTGCCGTGCAGCACGAAGGTGCGGGCCTCGGCGCGCGCGTAGCAGCGCACCACCAGATCCATCGCGCTCGGCTGGAGCCCCATGTTGCCGTGCTCGTCGATCCACCGGCGCACCTCGGCGACGCTCGGCCGCTCCGCGTGCTCGCGGTGGCGCGCCTGCTCGATCCGCTGGAGCGTGCGGTCGGTCATCAAGAGGAGCGCGTTCTCCGTCGCCCGCACGAGGCCGAGCTCCCCGAGCGTGCCGGCCACGTCGGCGACGAGCTGCCGGTCGGCGGGCAGGCGCTTGTCGTCGGCGTCGACCAGCGCGCCGAAGCGCTCGACCAGCGACTCGACGAGCTGCGGGGTCAGCTTGCGCCCGAGCTTCGGGTGCCGGGGGTGGCGCGCCTCGAGCAGGGCGTCGATCACCGCGTGCAGCGTGTCGGCGAGCGTCGCGGCCTGGCGCCGCAGGAGCTGCGCGCCCGGCTTGAGCAGGCGCAGGTGCTCCTCCACCGAGGCGGACGGATCCAGATCGTTCGGCCGATCGCTCCGCACGCCGTAGGCCTGCTCGAGCGCGGCGAAGACCCGCGCCTTCTTCTGGCTGCGGAGGTTCTCGAGGTCGAGCTCGGCGCGGTCGCGATCCTCGACCCGCAGGTGCGACAGATACATGCGCCGGTTCTCGCGGCCGTCGAGGATGTGCTCGAGCACGACCAGATCCCCGAGCAGCTCGTTCACCTCGCCGGCGAAGAAGCTCGGGAGCCACGAGACGGTCCAGCTCCCCGCCCCCTGCTCCTCGAAGTCGAGCAGCACCTGCAGATCGTCGTTGGGGCCGAACTGCGGCTCGTCGAAGGGGTAGTCGACGACCACCTGGAAGTCGTGATCGGGCGCCGTGGTGAGCTGCTCGGGCCCCATCTTGCGGATGTTGCCGAAGCGGATGCGCCCGAAGCGATCGGTGCTGCGCCAGGTGTGCTTGTGCTCCTTGTTCAGGTCCGCGGCCTCGCCGATGCCCATCGCCTCGAAGAGGAGATCGCGGATCACGCGCTGGCGGGCGCCGGGGTTGTCGCGGTCGCGGGCCGCCTCGAGGATCGGCTTCAGGCTCACGCCCTCGAGGCGGATGCTGACGCTCGGGTCTTGCTGGTTGCCGACCCGCAGCTGGCCGACCTCGCTCGCCCACTCGCGCAGCTTGGTCAGCGCGAGCTGGTTCTCGCCGCCGGGCAGCGGCGAGCGCAGCGAGCCGTGGTTGAGCTGGACGAGCCGGTTGACGGTCAGCTCGCGCAGCGCGTCCACGTTCGGCACGAGCGACGCGATTAGCAGCGTCTTGGCCAGGCGGTTGTCGGCGCGGCAGCCGCGCTCACGGCAGTTCGAGCAGCCGATGCGCACGGGGTGATCGTTGCGGAGGCGCTGGCACTTCTCGGGGCTCGCCGTCCCGCGGCTCTGCCGGATCATCGGGAGCAGCTCGTACTCGTAGAGCTTCTTGGCGGCGTCGAAGCGCGCGCGCATCACGCCGTCGGCCGCGTCCTCGCCGCCGGCGAGCACGTCGAAGAGATCGCCGACGCGCATCACCTCGCCGACCGCCAGGTCGTCCATGTGCTCGACGAGCAGCTCGACCAGCAGCTTGATGGCGGTGCGCTGCCGCTGGAGCGAGTTGCTCAGCGCGACCAGCGCCTCGACCAGCGCGGGGCTGAACGGATAGAGCTTTCGGAACGCCTCGGGCGTCTCGCCGGCCACCAGCGTGTCCCACGAGCCCCTGGCCTTGCTCCGCAGGGTCGTGAACGCCTCGTCGAGGGCGGCCCGGCTGGCCTCGTCCTTGGGCCGGAGGATGCGCTTCTCGACGATCGCGGGGAGGTTGCGATCCTCGAGGGTGATGGTCGAGAAGCGCCCCTCCCAGTGCTTGAGCGACTCGGCGAGGCGCACGCTCTCGGCCCCGGCGAGCTCCTCGCCGACCATCTCGGCGAGGTTGCGCTGCCGGGCGATGAAGCTCACGAGCGGCAGCTCGCGGCTCATCTCCTGCGCCTCGACGAGCTTCACCATCTTCTGCACCTCGTTGTGCAGCCAGGCGTGCTCGCTGGCCTTGTGCGCGAGCCAGAGGATGAGCTCGTCGAGGAAGAGCGCGATCGCGTCGTAGCCGAGCCCCTTCGCGTGCCGGGCCATCACCGCCAGGCCCCGATCGAGCTCCACGTAGGTGCCGACCGCGTCGGCCGACTTGAAGCGCGACTTCGCGAGCGCGCTGAAGAGCGCCTCGCGCTCCTCGGGCGCGCTGCTGGCGATCGCCCTCTCGAAGCGCGCGCGGTCCCAGCGACCTTGGCCGGCGAGCTCGCCCCAGCCGTCGGCGTCGCCTCCGATCGAGCCCTCGTTCATCGGCGCGAAGAAGCGCTCGTCGCCGAGCTCCTCGAGCAGCACCCTCGCGTCCTCGAAGAGCTCCTCGTCGGCGAAGAGCCCGGGCAGCGCCGCGCCCGGATGCTCGCGTTGAACGAAGCGCACGTACTCGCCGAAGATCGCGGCCTGGACGCTCTTCTGGCCCACCATGTGGAAGTGCAGCTCGAGGATCTTCTTCTTGCCGACGAAGCCGTGCTTGTCGCGCAGCGCGTGCAGCTCGGGCTTGGCCCAGGCGTCCTCGTCGCCGCGGAGCAGCAGGCTGAGCAGCGCCATGAAGTGCGACTTGCCGCTGCCGAAGCTGCCGTGGAGATACGCCGCCTGGCTGCGCCCGTCGCGCAGCGCGCTCCCCACCAGCGCGAGCGCCCGATCGAACGCCTCGGCCAGGGCCGGCGTGACCACGAAGGTCTCGGCCGTCCGCCGCGCATGGGCGACCGCGTCGCCGATCTTCTCCACGAAGTCGCCCTTGCGGACGGTCTCCGGCAGATCGAGCAGATCCTTCACGAGCTGAGTCACGATGCCGGCGAGGATACACAATCACGCCGCCGCCGCGTGCGAGAGGTGGCGCACCGCTCACGCCCGCTGGGCGGCCGCGGCGAGCCGCGGGATCGCCGTCAGGCGCTCAGGAGCGGGACCTCGTACGCGGCGAAGGCGGCGTCGTGCGTCACGATGGTCGCGCCCATCACCCGCGCGTGAGCGATGAGGAGTCGGTCGAAGGGGTCCTTGTGATGCCAGGGCAGCGAGCGAACGGCCAGCGCCGCGTCCATGCCGATGTCGGCGAGCGCGAACCCACTGCGGCGGATCACCTCCGGGAGCCACAGCTCTGCAGGCCGAGGGAGGTCCAGCTTGCCGATCGACTGCTTGATCGCGACCTCCCAGCCCACGACCGCGCTCACGAAGACGTCGTTCTCACCGTCCTCGAGCACCTCCTTCGTCGTGGATGTGAGCCGGTCCGGGTCCGTGGCGCTCCACAGCAGCACGTGCGTGTCGAGCAGCACCTTCACGGCTCACCGAAGAGCGCGGCGAGGTCCGACGGGAGCTCGTCGAAGTCGGAATGGATCGTCGCTTCTCCAGGGAAGAGGCCGAGCTTGCGACGCCCTCGCTCCGGACGGTAGCTCGTCAGCACGGCGACGGGGCGTCCTGCGCGGGCGATCACGATCCGCTCCCCCCGCTCGACCTCCTCGAGCAGCTTCGAGAGCTGGGTCTTCGCTTCGTGGACGTTTACGCGTCGCATGGCGTAGGTTAGCTAACCTGGACCATGGCAGCCAACGTCACCACGGTCGCCGACCACGGAGCGAGCCGCGGGCGGCGGGATCCTCGAAGAGGAGGCGGCCGGGCGGGGCGGTCGGGTCGCAGCGCCAGGAGTCCGAGCCGGGATCGTAGGGGCAGTCGAGCTCGCGTTGATCGGAGAGCTGCTCCAGCGACTCCGGCATCGAATCGTCCCCGACCCAATCGCCCATGAAGTAGTCGCGGAAGCGCCAGCGCTCGACCACGCGCAGATCGGCGTGGCCGTCGCCGTCGAGATCGCGAAGCTGCCAGGTCGTCGAGCGCACCTCGCCGACCTCGATGGACGCGGCGAGCGCGTTGACCGCGTACTCCCTCGTGAACGAGGCCTGCACGTTCCAATCGTCGAGCCCGACGATGAACGCGACGGCGCCGCACTCCTCGGGCGTGCCGCCGCCGCCCCAGCGCTCGCGGGTCGGCTGCAGGAACGTGGCGATGACGGTCACCTCGATCTCGCGATCCCGGTCGACGTCGCGCGCGCGCAGCTCCGACGCTCCGACCGAGCAGTCGTAGCCCGGGATGTCGCCGAGCCCGCCCTCCGACTCCATCGCGCCGTCGTAGAGTAGGATCGCGCCGGCGCGCCGGTACTCGGGCTCGTCGCTCGCGCTCGTGCGCTGCTCGATCCGCGCGAGCCAGAGCGAGACGAGCGTCACCTCGGGCGACGGAGACGCGATCCGGCTCGGCCCGGTCGCGAGCACGATCGCGCCGCCGCGGTGCTCGAGCTCGGTCACCACGCTCACCGTCTGATCCGACGCGAAGTCCACCCAGCCCGCGCCGATCGCGAGCTCCGACTGGGCGAGCCACGGACCGACCCCGATCCGGGTGGCGTCGCGCAGCTCGGGCACGAGCACGGGCAGCTCGTCTTCGTTCGATGGGACCTCCGCCTGCACCAAGGGAGGCGGCGGCGGAGCGGGCGGCGGCGCCTCGACCACCGGCTCTTGCGGGGCCTCTGGCTCGGCGGGCTCGTCGGCGGGCTCGGTGGGGGCCGGCGTCGCGCTCGCCGCGGAGGGAGCGGTGACGGGCGGCGGCGGCGGCGCCGCGGGCGGACGATCCTCCCCACAGGAAGCGAGCACGAGGAGGAACGACCACGAGGTGACCACCCGCCGAAACGACATGGCGGCGGGCATGATACGACACGAACCCGAGCTGGGCTGTGAGCCGTGCTCTTCGAAGCTCGAGAGAACGTTCGCCCCTCCCGCGGTGGCCGCGGGAGGGGCGAACAGGGGGCTCTTCGA
>JAEZBP010000946.1 GCA_023427125.1 Pseudomonadota bacterium
ATCCACGAGTGCAGCTCGGTGACCCGGGTCGGGCTGTGGCAGGTCGAGCAGGGAAAGCAGAGCATCGCTCTCTTTACGCACCTCCCCCACGCGCCTTCCCCTGGTGCGCTCGAGGAGTGTTGCGAGACGTGGGAGCGCCGGCCGAACAGAAGGGCCGCGTAGCTCGGCCGCGCGCGCGAAGGCGCGCGCCAGCTAACAGCGCGCCCAGCCAACACAGATCGGCGTCGCCGACTCGCGACGTGACGGCCCGGGCCTCGGATCTACGTGGTTGGCTCGGCGTGGCCGTACGCGGACGTTCGCCCGGCGCGCCCGAGATGGGTGGAGGACACATGCGACGCTTGGGATCGTTGGCCGTGATCGTGTTGGTGCTCGCCGCGTGCGACGACGACGATGACGACATGGACGCCGGGAGGGACGCGGCCGCGATGATCGACGCGGGGCCCGTGGACGCCGCGATGCGCGACGGCGGTGATCGCCCGACGGACGGCGGGATCGATGGCGGCGAGGAGGACGATGACGCGGGTCCGCAGCCCGACGCAGGCGCGGTGGGCGGCGGCGCGGCGACCTCGGCGCAGAGCCAGGCGGTCCGCGACGCGACCGGCGGGCCCACCGATCTCCCGATCGACGACGTGGTCGTGACCTACGTCAAGGACGCCATCGGCGACGACCCCGCGGGCTTCTTCCTCCAGGCCGAGCGGATGGGCCCCGCGATCTTCGTGCGCGTCGATCCTGCGACCCTCACGCCGCCCGCCGAGCCCGGGCAGGTCGTCGATCTTCGCGTGACCGACTCCACCACCGAGCAAGGGCGCCGCGAGGTGGTGTCGATCGCAGACTGGAGCGTCGACAGCAGCGACAACGACGTGGCGTTCCTCGTCCAGAACGTCTCGGCGATCGATCTGCCGACGATGCTCGACGAGTACGAGGCCGAGCTCGTCACCGCCACGTTCGAGGTGCGCGGCCTCTTCCGCGACGCCGGAGCCGGCTTCGAGAGGGCCTCGGTCGACACGGCCGGCGTGCCGGACTCGGCGCTCATGACGCTGCGGATCCCGACCACCCTCGCAGACACCTTCGTCTTCGAGCCGGGCTGCCGCTACACGGCGACCGCCACGCCGCTCTGGCGCCTCAACACCGAGGTGCAGCTCTCCGCGTTCGAGGCGAGCGAGCTCAGCCGCGCCGACTGCGACACGCCGGTGATGACGGGCGCCATCGCGCTCAACGAGCGGGCCGTCGTGGTGCGCTTCAGCCGCACGATCGATCCCGCGACCGTCATGGCGAGCGGCGCTCAGTTCACCGTGACCAACTCCGCCAGCGCCGCGGTGCCCGTCACCTCGGCGATGGCCTTCGCCGGGCAGCGCTTCGTGATCGTCGAGACCGGGGCCGACATGGCGACGGACGCGTTCTTCACCATCGCCGCCGCCAACACCGTGCTCGACACGGCCGGCACCGGCGTCGACCCGACGATGAACAGCGACATCTTCGAGGGCTACTCGCCGCACCTCGTCGTCAACGAGATCGACTACGATCAGCCGGGCGCCGACGCCGCCGAGCTCATCGAGATCCACAACCCGGGCCGGAGCGCGATCTCGCTGGCCGGCCTCTCGGTCTTCACCGTCACCGGCGCGGCGGGCACGATGATGGGCGCGACGGTGCCCTTGGTCCCGAACAGCGCGTCGGTCACGGAGCTCCCGGCGGGCGGCTATCTGCTCGTGCTGACCGCGTCCTCCAGTGGCGTCACCGTCCCCACCGGCGTGCCGATGGTCACGCTCACGGGATCGCTGGACGACGGCCCGGCGGGGGTGGTCGTGCGTGAGACGACGGGAGGCCCGGCGGGGTGTCACGACGCGGCCTTCTACGAGGGCACCCCGACGGCCGCCGCGTTCATGGGCTGCAGCTGGGAGGCGAACGCGGGCACCGATCCGGGGGTCGGCTCGCTGAGCCGCATCCCGAACGGCGCCGACTCGCACGAGAACGGGATCGACTTCCGCGTGACCCCGACCCCGACCCCGGGCGCCGCCAACACGCCGTGAGCCTGGAAAGGCTTTCAGCACACTTGATTAGGCAGGATGGATGCGGACGCGCAGCACCCGCCGCGCGCTCGCCTCCACCGCCTCGAGCTCGGTGCCGTCCTCGAGCTGGACGCGGGCCCCGGCGCTCGGCATCGCGGCGAGCCGCGAGAGGAGCAGCCCGCCGACGGTGGACCATCGCGGGCTGACCGGCAGCTCGAGATCGAGCGCGCGGTTCACCACGTGGATGCGCATCCCGGCCGGCACCACGACCGCGCCGTCCTCCTCCCGCGCGAAGAGCTGCTCGTCGCGCGGCGCGCCGACGAGCAGGGTCCCGACCACCTCCTCCGCGAGGTCGTCGATGTCGACGACCCCCTCGATCGATCCGCTCTCGTCGACGACCACCGCGATCGGCACGCGCGTCGCCTGCAGCCGCTCGAAGAGCGCGAGCGCGCCGCCGCTCTCGGGGACGAAGATCACCGGCCGGGTGATCGCCGAGAGCCCGCCGCTCACGCGCCCGCCGAGCAAGCGCGCGATGTCGCGCGTCGTCACGTAGCCCGTGATGTCCTCGCCCCGGCGCACCGGGAAGCGCTCCTCGTCGGTGCTGTCGAGGAGCGCCCCGAGCTCGTCTCGGCTCGCGTCCGCGTCGACGGTGGCCACCGCCCCGCGCGGCACCATCACCGCCGCCGCGTGGAGCGTCTCGAGATCGATCGCGCGCGAGGCCATGTCGCCGGCCCGCGGGGAGACCTCGCCCGCGTCGGTCGCCTCGTCGATCACGCTGAGCAGCTCGTCGCGCGAGATCTGCGACTCGGCGAAGCTCGTGCGATCGCCGAAGAGCCGCAGGACGGCGTTGGAGCTCGCGGTGAGGGACCAGACGAGCGGCGAGGCGAGCCGGGACAGCAAGAGCAGAGGGCGCGCCGCGAAGAGCGCGTAGCGCTCCGAGCGCTGGAGGGCGAGCGACTTGGGGACGAGCTCGCCGAGCACCAGCGAGAGGTACGAGACGGCGAGGACCACGAGGGCGAGCGCGACGCTCCTCGCCGTCTCGATCGAGAGCCCGAGATCGGCCAGCGCCGGCGCGAGGTCGCGCGCGAGCGTGGCGCCTCCGAAGGCCGCGGCGGTCGCGCTGATCACGGTGATCCCGATCTGCACCGTGGCGAGGAAGCGCTCCGGATCGCGGCGCAGCCTCGCGAGCGCGGCGCCGCTCGCGCTCTTGCCCTCGAGCTCGCGGACGCGGGTGGAGCGCATGGCCACGATGGCGATCTCGGCGCCCGCGAAGAGGCCGTTGCCCAGCGTCAGCGCGACGATGATCGCGAGCTCGACCGCGATCGGCAGCTCCACAAAGAAGCCTTAGCACCTCACTCCGCGGAGACATCGGCAGAGGCGAATTGGCCCGACCTGTCCGCGCGGCCCGCGAGCGTCTCCGCCGCTTGCGCGCTCTTTTGGTTGGCCCGAGGTCAACCTCCCGGGATCACGGCGGAATCTGCGGATCGCGGGGCTGTGCACAACTTGTGCGCAAGCCCCGTTCACCGCGCGCCGGAACCGCGTTTTTCGCGGGTTTTCCCCTACTCTGCCGGGGGAGGGTCGGTGCGGTCCACCCGCAGCACGACCAGCTCGCCCTGGAGGTGCTGAGCCCGCTCGGCGTCCGCGACGTCGCTGTGGCAGGCCGCCTTCTCGCCCACTCCCGCGCCGACCCGGCCTCGGGTCTTGCTGGCGAGCCGGTGCAGCTCCTCAGGGGGCAGGTTGCCGCGCTTCTCGAGGACCGCGCGCTGCTCGGGCGTCAGCGCGGCGCTCTTCAGCACCCGCTCCCGCGCGAAGCCTTCGGCCTTGCCGCTGTCGAGCTCGAGGATCTCCTTCGAGATGCGCACCGAGCACCAGTCGTGGCCGCACATCGCGCAGAAGTCGGTGTCGACGTCGAGGTCCTCGTCGTGGAGCGCGCGCGCGTACTCGCCGTCGAACGCGAGCTCGAAGTGCCGCTCCCAGTTGAGCGCGGCGCGCGCCTTCGTGAGGTCGTCGTCCCAGTCGCGCGTGCCGGGGATGCCGAGCGCGACGTCGGCGGCGTGCGCGGCGATCTTGTAAGCGATGCAGCCCTGCTTGACGTCGTCCTTCTTCGGCAGCCCGACGTGCTCCTTCGGCGTCACGTAGCAGAGCATGCTCGCGCCGTGGTACGCGGCCGCGGTCGCGCCGATGCAGCTCGTGATGTGGTCGTAGCCGGGGAAGACGTCGGTCACGAGCGGGCCGAGCACGTAGAAGGGCGCGCCGTGACAGACGCGGCGCTGGAGCTTCATGTTGTGCTCGATCTGATCGAAGGGGACGTGGCCCGGCCCCTCGACCATGACCTGGCAGCCCTTCCGCCACGCGCGCTCGGTGAGCTCGCCGAGCGTGTGGAGCTCCGCGAGCTGCGCCTGATCCGTCGCGTCGGCGAGGCCGCCCGGGCGCAGGCCGTCGCCGAGCGAGAAGCTCACGTCGTAGCGCCGCATGATGTCGCAGATGGAGTCGAAGAGCGTGTAGGTCGGGTTCTGCTTGCGGTGGACGAGCATCCACTTCGCGAGCAGTGAGCCGCCGCGGCTCACGATCCCGATCAGCCGCTTCTTCACGAAGGGCAGGTGCTCGCGCAGCACGCCCGCGTGGATGGTGAAGTAGTCGACGCCCTGCCGAGCCTGATGCTCGAGCGTCTCGAGGATCACCTCCTCGGTGAGGTCCTCGATCTTGCGGCCGAGGATCATCGAGTAGATCGGCACCGTCCCGATCGGCACCGAGCTGCTCCGGATGATGGCCTCGCGGCAGGCGTCGAGATCGCCGCCGGTCGACAGATCCATCACCGTGTCGGCGCCCCAGCGCACCGACCAGCGCATCTTCTCGACCTCCTCCTCGGTGCCCGACGAGACCGGTGAGGCGCCGAGGTTCGCGTTGACCTTGGTCTTGCTCGCGCGGCCGATGCACATCGCGTCGAGCGCGTACCCGAGGTGCACGCGGTTGGCGGGGATGATCATCCGGCCGGCCGCGACCTCGTCGCGGACCTGCTCGGCGGTCAGGTGCGCCTCGCGCTCGGCGACCCGCTTCATCTCGGGCGTCACCACGCCGAGGCGCGCGTGCTCGAGCTGGGTGATCGGCGTGAAGCCCTCGGGCGCGACGCAGAAGCCGCTCGGGCCGCGGGTCCAGCCCTCCGGGAGGAAGTCCCACGCCGTCTTCTCGCTCGGCGCCGGCATCCCGGGGGTGTCCGGCGAGCTGAACGCGAGCGGCCCGCCGATGTCCGGAGCGTTGGCGAACGACCCGGGGCTCGTGCCCTCGCGGTGGGTCGAGGGGTTCTGGGCGCCCCGGAGTGGCAGGCTCGTCTTGTCCATCTCGCGTGTCCTTCTTGGCGCGCAGGGACAGACGATCGCTCGATCGCGATTCGCTTCCCTACGCCGGCATGATCCGGATCAGGTTCGGCGGGTGCTTCTCAGCGATGGCCTGGGCCAGCGCGCCCCGAGCGAAGGCCCGCACCCTAGCACCGCGCCGCTGAAAAGCGATCCTCTCCGGGACCTCGGGGCGTCCTGCTATGCTCCGCGCCCCATTCAGGGAGGAGCGTGCAGGTGACGAGCTCGATGTTGCCCTACGATCGAGAGCACGACGTCGTCGTGATCGGGAGCGGCCCTGGCGGCGAAGGCGCCGCGATGAAGAGCGCCAAGAGCGGGCGCTCGGTGGTGATCGTCGAGCGCGACAGCCAGGTCGGCGGGAGCTGCACCCACTCGGCGACGATCCCGAGCAAGGCGCTCCGCCACTCGGTCGCGACCGTGATGGAGTTCCGCCGCAACGCCCTCTTCGGTCGGGTCAGCGAGCGCCTGCAGCCCACCTTCCCCGAGCTCCTGCGCGCGGCGGAGGGCGTGATCCAAAAGCAGGTCGCGATGCGCAGGGACTTCTACCTGCGCAACCACGTCGCGGTCGTGCACGGCTTCGGGCGCTTCCTCGACGAGCGCACCATCGAGGTCGACGCGGGCGAGGGCATCAAGCGCAAGATGCACGCGCGCCACTTCGTCATCGCGACCGGGAGCCGCCCTTATCGTCCGGCGGACGTCGACTTCACGCACCCGCGCATCAAGGACAGCGACACGATCCTGAAGCTCGATCACACGCCGGACACCATCACGATCTACGGTGCCGGTGTCGTCGGCTGCGAGTACGCGTCGATCTTCCGCAACCTCGGCGTGAAGGTGAACCTCATCAACAGCCGCGACAAGCTGCTCTCCTTCCTCGACGAGGAGATCATCGACGCGATCAGCTACCACCTGCGCGATCAGGGCGTCGTGCTGCGTCACGACGAGGAGTACGCGCGGGTCGAGCCGGTGGGCGACGGCGTCATCCTGCACACCAAGAGCGGCAAGCGCATCAAGAGCGACGTGCTCCTCTGGGCGCAGGGCCGGACCGGCAACACCGACGCGATGAACCTGGAGAGCCTCGGTGTCGAGCCCAACAGCCGAGGCCAGCTCGAGATCGACGAGCACTTCCGCGTCACGGGCACCGAGCACGTCTACGCCGTGGGCGACGTCGTCGGCTATCCGAGCCTCGCGAGCGCGAGCTACGACCAGGGCCGCTTCGCGGCGAGCCACATCCTCGCCGAGGCCCAGGACCAGCGCCTCGTGCAGGACATCCCGACCGGCATCTACACCATCCCGGAGATCAGCTCGGTCGGCCGCAACGAGCGCGAGCTCACCGCGGAGGGTGTCCCCTACGAGGTCGGCCACTCGCTCTTCCGCAGCCTCGCGCGCGCCCAGATCACCGGCAACACCGTGGGCATGCTGAAGGTCCTCTTCCACCGCGAGACCCTGCAGATCCTCGGCATCCACTGCTTCGGCGATCAGGCAGCGGAGATCGTGCACATCGGCCAGGCGATCATGTCCCAGCCCGGCGCGGCCAACACGATCGAGTACTTCGCCGACACCACGTTCAACTACCCGACGATGGCCGAGGCCTATCGCGTCGCCGCCCTCAACGGCATGAACCGGCTCTGTTAGGGCCTTGGCTCACGATGGGATCTCCGCTTCTCGCTCGGTCACGGCCGCCATCGAGCGGCGCACGAGCGGGCCGATCGTGAGGCCCTGCAGCACGATCGAGACGACGACCACGACGTAGGTGATGGTGAGGATCGTGTCGCGCTCGCCGACGATGGTGCCGTCCGCGTAGTGGACGGGGATGGAGAGGGCGAGCGCCACCGAGACTCCGCCGCGGAGGCCACCCCAGGTCATGATGCGCACCGCGCCGGGGGAGAAGGGCCGAGTCCGCCGCATCAACATCACCGGCGCGCCGACGGCGACGAGGCGGGCGAGGATGACGAGCGGGAACGTGCACAGGCCGAGGACCACGAGATCCGTCGTGAACGTCAGGATGATCCCCTCGAGGCCGATCAACACGAAGAGGATCGCGTTGAGGATCTCGTCCATCAGCTCCCAGAAGTTGTCCACGCGCTCACGGGTCTTGTCGCTCATCGCGCCCCCGCGCGCCTCGTTCCCGATGATCAGCCCCGCGATGACCATCGCGATCGGGCCAGACACGTGGAGCGCGTACGCGAGCGCGTAGCCGCCTGCCGCGACCGCCAGGGTGATCAGGACCTCGACGCGGTGGTCGTCGACCTGCCGCAGCATGGTGAGCGCGATGTATCCGATCACCGCGCCGAAGATCCCGCCTCCGACCGCCTCCTTCAGGAAGAGGGTGCTGAGGTGCCAGAGGTCGAAGCCCGCTCCTCCGGTGACGATCTCGAGCAGGCCCAGGAAGGCCACCACCGCGACGCCGTCGTTGAAGAGCGACTCGCCGGCGATCTTCATCTCGAGCGGCTTGGGCGCGCCGGCGTGCTTGAGGATGCCGATGACAGCGATCGGATCGGTGGGGGAGATGAGGGCGCCGAAGAGCAGGCAGAAGCCGAAGCCCATCGCGGCGTCCGTGAGGGACAGCGCGCCGTAGAGCATCCCGCCGACGAGCCCCGTCGAGACCAGCACCCCGAGCGTCGCGAGCACGGCGATGATGATGCGGTGCTTGCGGAGCTCGCTCAGGTTGATGTGGAGCGCGGACGCGAAGAGCAGGAAGCCGAGCATCCCGTGCATGACCGTCTTGTTGAAGTCGATGCCGTGGAGGATCTCGGCGGCCCGCTCCTCGAGCGTCGGGTACTGCTCGCCGACGATGACGAGGCTGAGCGAGCACGCCATCGCGATCAGCATCAGCCCGATGGTGGTCGGCAGCTTCAGGAAGCGGTGGTTGATGAAGCTGAAGATCGCGGAGAGGGTCAGCAGCGCGGCGACGATCTGGAAGAGGTCCACGGGGCGCATCCTAACCGCGCGCGACCCGTCTCGGAGGTCGAGGATGCGACGCCGGACCGATGGTGTGAGCGCGATCAGGTCACTCGCGCTCCCCAGCTCGCGCTCCATGGGGCATGCTCGCGCGCCATGCCTGCCCTCCCTCCTCCGATCCTGCACCTCGCCGCCTCTGCGCTCCGCACACGCATCGGGAGGCGCGCCGCGCGCCGCGCGGTGCTGGCCGGCACGCAGCAGGCGGTGCCGCTGCTCTTCGT
>JAEZBP010001009.1 GCA_023427125.1 Pseudomonadota bacterium
CGCTGGGCGTTCACCGTCGACCCGCGCGCGTCCCTCGACCGCTGGGATCTCCCGCTGCGCGCAGGCGCGGCGTCCGACGTCCCGCGGAGCCTCGTGCCGGGCGCGCAGCGCCTCGTGCTGACCAACGACCTCGGCCACGAGGTCGTCGCGCGGCTCGAGCGAGCGGCCGAGCGCGACGACGCGCTCACCGCGGCGGAGGCCGCGTCGTCGAGCGCCTTCCGCGAGCTCTTCCCGGATCAGCTCCTCGCGCCGGAGCGCCTCGTCGCGGTCTCCGACGTCGCGCTGCTGTTCGCGCGGGTCGCCGACGCCATGTCGCGCTACGAGCGGGAGGAGGCGAGGGTGCACGGCGAGCTCCTCGCGCTCGCGCGGGACGTGGAGAGCGCGGCGAAGCTCGAGGGCGGCGCGCTCGTCAAGCTCGAGGGCGACGGCGTGATGGCGGTCTTCTCCGATCGCGTCGCCGCCGCGCGGGCCGCGCTGCGCATCGAGCGCCCTGACGTCGGCCTCTCGCTCCACGCGGGCCCCGCGCGGATGACCACCATCGCGCGCCAGCTCGACTACTTCGGCAAGACCCTGCACGTGGCCGAGCACATCAGCCGCTGGGCCGACGCCGGCGAGCTCCTCGTGAGCGAGGCGCTGCTCGCCAGCGCGCCGATCGCCGCGATGCTCACCGAGCGCGCGGCCGTCTCCGGTTACCTCCACGTCGGCAACGAGCTCGTCACCCGCGCGAGGCGAGCGCCCGCTGGCTGACGCGGCCGTCGTCGAGCGACGGGCTACGCCAGCGCGCGCGCGTGCATGAGCGCCGCGTAGAGGCGGGCGGCGATGACCTGGCGGCCGCGCTCGGTAAGGTGCTTTCCGTCGCCCGCGCCGAGGCCGCGCCGCTGCCAGGCCGGAAAAGCTCCGTCGCCGCCCATCGCGAGGGTGGTGTCCCAGAAGGCGCAGCCGGCGCGGAGGGCCGCCGCGCGCTGAGACCCGATGACGGTCTGGACGTGCTCGGGCCGCACCGCCGCGCCGCCCGAGCGGGTGTGATCGCTGATGCCGATCACGAGACAGGCGGTCTGTGGGACGGCGTCTCTCACGCGTGCCAAGAGGCGATGGGTCTCGTCCTCCAGCGTCGGTCGATCGACGTGGCCCCAGACCACGCGGCGCAGATCGTTGCCGCCGTAGTTCAGGACGACGAGGCTCGGCGCGCGGCGCGCGAGCTGGCGCGCGAAGTGCGCCTCGTCGTGCGCGAGCAGGCGGTGGGTGAACGCCCCGACGACGCTGAGCGAGTCCCACACCACGCCGGGCCCTTCGTTCTCGAGCACCACGCCGAAGGCGCGCGCGGGCCCTCCGCCGAGCGCCCGCACCTGGACGCGGTGCGGGCCCGGCTCGATGTCGAGCTCGTGCCAGCGATCCTCGAGCGACGCGGCGGCGGTCTCGACGATCACCTCCGGCTCTTCGCCGAGCGTGAGCCCGATCCGCCCACCGCCGGGCTGCGCGAGGTACCAGAGCTCGGCGCCGCTCACGACACGCCCCTCCTCCAGGCGGATGATCGTCCGGGCTCGACCGCGCGACTCGACGGTCATGCCGCCGAGGCCATAGCGCCCGTTGCGCTTGCATCGCCGGATGACGACGCAGAGCTCCCACGCCGGCGCGGCCGTGAGCGACACGGTGCGGTTCCGATCGCTGTTCGACTGGCGCTGCAGGCGCAGGTAGCCGGGGCCGGCGTCGCCGAAGTTGCGCGCGAAGAGCGTGCGCATCGCGTGCGGCAGGCCGTCGGCGCCGATCGAGGAGTCGCCGAGGTTCGTCACGCGCGTCACGCCCTCGCCGGCCTCGGTCCGCGCGAGCGCGGCGAAGAAGGGCGCCAGCGCGCCGGCGTTCTCGATCGGCGGCGTGCGCCCCGGCTGGCTCGGCTCGGGCTCGATCAGCGGCGGCTCGCTGCGCTCGGGCGCGCGCGCCTCCTCGACGGGCTCGTCCTCGACGCGCACGTCCTCGACGCGCACGTCCTCGACGCGCACGCCCTTCTCGCCGTCCTCGCGGGTCTCCACATCCGCGCTCGCGTTCGTGCACCCCACGAGCGCGAGCAGCACCAGCGCGATCCGAGGATCGCTCGGCACGCTCGGAGGCCGCCGAGACACCACGCCGCTCGGGGAGCCCCGAGCGGCGCGCTCACCCTCCGCTGGACGCCGGGGAAGGGGAGCGCCGACAGGACGGAAAGTCCGTGCCGCTCGGCCGCGCGCTCGCGAAGCGCGCGCCCAGCAACTCAGCCTCGTCGCTGCTCGCTCAGCCATCGCAGCCCCGGCTCGTAGAACATGTCGTGAGCGCCGTCGTAGAGCGCGAGCGTGGCCGCGCCCGAGCGGCGGCGCAGCACGAGCGGCACGTCGATCGGCCCGAAGTAGGGATCGTCGTCGAGCTCGCCGACGCGCGCGCCGTCGACCCCGTCCGGCAGCGCGCGCCGCCTCACGATGTGCTCGCGGTCCGCGTCGGAGAGGCGGTCCTCGGGCGCGGCGAGGGCGTTGAACGCGCGGATCGCGTGGTCGGGCG
>JAEZBP010001029.1 GCA_023427125.1 Pseudomonadota bacterium
CGTTCGTGACCGGCACCGAGCAGTGCGACGACGGAAACACGACCGACGGAGACGGCTGCGAGAACGACTGCACCTGGACCTGCACCGCCGCCGCCGACTGCTCGGACGGCAACCTGTGCAACGGCACCGAGACCTGCACGATGCCGAGCACCCTCGGCAGCCGCTGCGTCGCGGGGAGCCCCCCGACCGATGGAACGAGCTGCGGCGGAGGCCGCATCTGCCGGATGGGCACCTGCGCGACAGCGGGCTGCGGCGACGGCATCGTGAGCAGCCCCGAGCAGTGCGACGACGGAAACATGACGAGCGGCGACGGCTGCGACAACGACTGCACCTGGACCTGCACCGCCGCCGCCGACTGCTCGGACGGCAACGCGTGCAACGGCGCCGAGACCTGCACCTCGCCGGGCACGCTCGGCAGCCGCTGCAACGCCGGCGCTCCGCCGGCGCCCGGCACCTCGTGCGGCACCGGGCTCATCTGTGTCGGGACGAGCTGCATCGCGGCGCGCTGCGGCGACTCGATCGTGACCGGCGCCGAGCAGTGCGACGACGGAAACACGACCAACGGCGACGGCTGCGACAACGACTGCACGTTCACCTGCTCGGGCCCGGCCGACTGCAGCGACGGGCTCGTGTGCAACGGCGCCGAGACCTGCTCGATGCCGGGCACGACGGCGAGCCGCTGCAACATGGGCGCGGCCCCTCCGGCCGGCACCTCGTGCGGCACCGGGCAGATCTGCGTCGGCGGGAGCTGCGTCGCGGCGCGCTGCGGCGACATGATCGTGACCGGCGCCGAGCAGTGCGACGACGGCAACACGGTCAACGGCGACGGCTGCGACAACGACTGCGGCTGGACGTGCACGGGCGCCGCCGACTGCGCGGACGGCAACGTCTGCAACGGAAGCGAGACCTGCACCTCGCCGAGCACGCTGGCGAGCCGCTGCACGGCGGGCACGGCGCCGCCGACCGGGACCTCGTGCGATCGCGACGCGAACCCGGCCACGCGCGACATCTGCATCATGAGCTCGGGCACCTGCGCGCTCTCGGTCTGCGGCGACTCGTTCATCGACGTCGGGCGCTCGCCGCCCGAGCAGTGCGACGACGGCAACACGAGCTCGGGCGACGGCTGCAGCGCCACCTGCCAGACAGAGACGGCGATGCCCCCGACCGGCTTCCGGCTCACGTCGCTGCGGCTGATCTCGCCGCGCATCACCGCGAGCATCCCGTTCGGCGGCTGCCAGGACATCACGCAGAACTGCGCGTCGGTGCCGCTCCTCGGCTGCCAAGCCGACAGCGTGAACACCCTGCTCGCGAACGCGATCAACCCGACGACGACGACGAACGGCGAGTACTCGCTGCACATCGTCGAGCTCTTCCGCCCCTTGAACCCGGCCGCCGCGACGACCCCGACCGATCTGCACCTCAACGCGGCGTGCATGCAGGCGCCGACGCCGGACTCGTGCGAGCCCGACGCGATGCCCGACGTCACGATGTCGAACGCGAACAACCAGGCGATGGGCAACTGCTTCGTCCCGCTGGCGTCGGACGTGAACACCCGCGCCGGCAGCCCCGCCGCGTACACCCCGACGGCCAACACGGTCGGCGGCCCGTGCTTCATCTCGGATCCGGAGAGCCTCACCGTCTCGCTCGGCGGCATCGACATCCCGCTGACCGACGCGCGCGTGGCCGCGACCTACTCGGGCACGCCGGTCAACCAGCTCGTGTCGGGCGTGGTCGTCGGGTTCCTGTCGGAGACGGCGGCCGCCGACGTCCTCCTGCCGGCCGACCTGCCGGTGGTCGGGAACACACCGCTCTACACGCACCTGCAGGCCGGCAACGTCTCGACGACCAACTCCATGGGCGCCACGATCGCCGACGGCTGCAACGTGGGTGGCGGCACCCACGAGGACGACGCCGACATGAACGGCGGCGTCCGCGGCTTCTGGTTCTTCCTGAACTTCACCGCCGAGCACGTGACCTGGACCGGCCCCTGAGGGCATGGCCTCGCCCACCCCGAGGAGCTCGTCCGCGAGCTCGCGGGGGCGGCTCTCGAACCTCATCGCGCTCGACGAGCAGGCCATCGGGGGCACCATGCCCGCGGTACGCGCTCGCCAGACGCCGGACGGGAAGCGCCGACGCGGTCCTCCTGACCGAGGCGCCCGCGTCGATCACTCCCCCGACGCCGCCCTGCTCGCGCGCAGCTCGGCGAGATCCCCTGTCGTACCCATCGGTGCAGAGCACGAGCGCGAAGGCGGCGCTGCGTCGATGGCAGAGCGCCGCGCGATGGCCCGGTGCGCGGCTCGCTGGACGTCACGCGCAGCGCGGAGACCGACGCGTGAAGCATCACCGCAGCGTCAGTCACTCATGTGTCCTTGTCGATGGCGCATGCGAGCTCTGCGTCGTCCGACTCGCACCGCACGGGCGGCTCGCTGCGCACCGCGACGTGCAGCGGCCACGGTCCCCGCCGACGGGCCGACGCTCTCGCATCGAGCGGTCCGGTCCGCGCCGCGTGAGCGCGGGTGTGGGCGGAGGAGGCAATAAGCCTGCTGGGCGCATCCTCGTGTGCTAGAGCGGCCCGCTCATCATCTTGGAGCTAGGCCATGAAGTCGATGATGTCATCTCACTCATCCGTCCGTTTTGCGTTCACACTGGCGCTCACTGCAGCTCTCGTCGGTTGCACGGGAGAGGTCGACGGCAATCCCGACGCGGACATGTCCGAGGACGCCGGGCTGGCTCAGGACGCCGGGCATTCTCGCGACGCCGGGCTTCTTCGCGACGCCGGGCTTCTTCGCGACGCCGGGGGTGAGCCGGACGCGGGGATGGAGCCGGACGCCGGGGAGAGCTGCGCGGAGGGCGAGACGAGGGCGTGCGCGCTGACGGAGACGTGCAGCGGCACGCAGACCTGCGAGGGGGGCGCCTACGGCACGTGTGTCGCTCCGCTCGAGCTCTGCAATGGCACCGACGACGATTGCGACAGCGCGATCGATGAGGGCTACGCGGGGCTGGGCGACCGATGCACGCTCGGGGTCGGGGCGTGCGTGGGCGAAGGCGTTCAGGTGTGCGACGCGGAGGGCGAGGGGCTCGTCTGCGATGCGACCCCCGGCTCGCCCGCCGCCGAGGTCTGCGACGGCGTGGACGACGTTTGCGACGACGCCGTCGACGAGGACGCCGCGGGCGTCGGCGACGGATGCACGCGCGGAGTCGGCGCCTGCGAGCGCACGGGCGTTCAGATGTGCGGCGCCGAAGGCCTCGTCTGCGACGCCACCCCCGGCTCCCCCACCGCCGAGGTCTGCGACGGAGCCGACGACGACTGCGACGGCAGGATCGACGAGGACGCCGCGGGCGTCGGCGCCGGATGCACCCGCGGGGTCGGCGCGTGCGCGCGCACCGGCGTTCGGGTGTGCAGCAGCGGAAGCCTCCTCTGCGACGCCACCCCC